>CAZQXY010000051.1:0-564 GCA_964597455.1 uncultured Desulfovibrionaceae bacterium | reverse complement strand
GCCTGGATATTAAATATATCATTAATACCCATGCTCATATCGATCATATCGGCGCAAATGAAGAAGTAAAGGATGCATTTAAAGCTCCCGTACTGGTTCATGAAGCCGAAGCTTCCATGTACCGCAGCCCTCAGGCAAGCTTTGCACTTTTCATGGGAAAGAGTACGCTCAGCCCCCCCGATCGGACCTTAACAGAGGGCGATATTCTGGAAGCAGGAACATTAAAAATTATAATTATTGATACTCCGGGACACACCGCCGGAGGTATTACCCTGGATATTAATGGCGCCCTGTTTACCGGGGATACTCTTTTCAACTTTTCAATCGGGCGTACTGACCTTCCGGGAGGTTCCTTCCGCCAGATTATCCAGAGCATTAAGGACAAAATAATGCCCTATCCTGATGAAACCAAAGTTTTTCCGGGGCATGGGCCGGCGACAACCGTTGGCGAAGAACGGCGTTTTAATCCTTTTCTGTCCTGACAACGTATACGGGGGATAATTGAATAATTAATTGTTGGAGGTAGTTTATTTTTTTAAGGTAATTTGGTATAATTACAGGTAT
>CAZQXY010000050.1:4649-11097 GCA_964597455.1 uncultured Desulfovibrionaceae bacterium | reverse complement strand
AATCCGGTTACAGTGGCTCCGTTTTTCAAAAGAAGGGAATAACTGATCACTGTCTCCACGGCGTCTGCCAGCATCTTGCCGACCACCGGGACAAATGTACCGGTCATGAACTTGGCAGTTCTCAAGGTAAGCGCATCCCCTATCCCGCCAGCAACACCCTGGATTGCTGTCAAACCCAGGAATATGGTTAACATCAGTCCGAGAGCCCAGGTGGTAATCTCTTTGAAAAGATCTGCCAGCCTGCTAATCTTAAAATACGGGGAAAAATGGTTAACCAGGTAGAGGATCGTGGCAAAATAGATCAGGGGGAAAATTACATTGCGTACCAGCTGGGCCATAAAATTTACCGCAAAGATGATCAGCGGATGAAACAAGGATACCGAGGCAATATGGCCCAGAGAGGCCATAAGCGTTAACAAAACCGGTAGTAAAGCCAGCATAAAATTTACCATATTCGCAACTGCTTCCCTTCCGATTTCCATCGCCAGCGTAAAGCTTTTTAAGGCAAGTCCAAGCATAACAAAAAAAGCTATAGCTTCAGTTAACAGGGCCACATCCTCACTGCCGAAAGACCCCTGCAGATTCTTTAAAAGAGAGGCTACCACCGCCAGAATAATGAGCTGACCCAGAAGATCCAGATTGGCAATCACTTCTGCAAAAAGATAGCGCAGAAATCCTCCCAGTAAATCCTTCAGGCGTGAAACCAGCCCGTCGCTGCCAGTTTCCCAAATATCGCGATAACTCCAGGCGGGCAAAAAGTCCCCCAGCTCCCTCTCCAGCTCTTGCCAGTATTGCTCTACCTGCTCCCACCCCTCCAGGGAGGAGATACCCTCATCGTCAATATACTGTGTTACCTGGCTGCCTGTCCGGCTTTCACCCTGAGCGGCGGTAAAAGAGACGGGAAAGATTAATAAATAAATGATCACTAGAACGAAGATCCTTTTCCTGTATAAAATAACCTGATCCAAATAACCTGCTCCCCTCTCCGCTAGGGAATAAAATTGATGATGCTTTCCAAAACAGCCATCAGAATCGGTATGGCCATGATGAGGATGATGATCTTCCCGGCAAATTCAATTTTTGCGGCAATGCCGTTTTCATCCGCATCCCGGCATATCTGGGCGCCAAATTCAGCCAGGTAGGCAACACCGACCACCCTTAAAAGAGTCCTCAAATAAATAGTATTGATCTCCGCTTCCAGCGCCAGGTCGGTAATAACATTCACGATCATCCTCAGGTATCCGAGAACATAGACAACAATCACGACCCCTGCACCGATAGAAAGCAGATGAGCTATATCCGGCCTGCTCTGACGGATAAAGAGTACACTCACGGCAGCTAGAACTCCGAAGCCGACCACCTGAACTATTTCCATAAACAGATCCCTTCTTTTTGGAAACAGGCTCAAAGATTAAAAATAGTGCGGAAACTATGAAACAGCTCTCCTACGAGCTGTATTACCAGTAAAAATACGATTACTACGCCAACCAGTGTGAGCAGCTGGGCCTGCTCCTCCCTCCCCGCCTGCTTAAGAACAATATTAAGAACAGAGATAAAGATTCCGATACCTACAATTTGAAAAAGGAGATCGACTCTTAAAACGTTCATTTTTATACCCCTTTCCCTGGATATACCCCATGCCTTCAGGAGATATCTTTAACCGCCTTAAAGTGTCAGAGTAGAAAGATAACCAGGGTCATCCCTCCCAGCAGCCCCAGATATTTACAGATTTTATTATTTTTTTGGTGTTCTACCTGGGCTTCCCCGAGGGCCTGTCTCAATAATTCCTGTATTAAAGCGACCTGTCTCTGTTGACCGCTTTTATCGCCTCTGCCCCAGATTGAACCCAACCTGTCCAATAAATCCATATTTCTTTGAGGCATATCCAGGTCCCGGGTATTTTTTCTTAAAGCAGCCTTCCAGCATTCACAAGCGCTTAACCCCTTGTTTTGCTGCATTAACCTTGCCGCATCGAAAAACAGGGAACCCACAGGACGGTTGATTTTTTCCGCTATACTTAAAAATGCCTGCGGCAACGGTGTCAGGCCGTAATTAACCTCTGTCAGGAACATCTCCAGCGCCATTAGAAGTTCTTCAAGAAGACGTACCCGGTTGTAATACATCGAGGCCAGGTTAAGACCGTAAAGATACGCCGCAAGAATAATCAATACTGCACCTGACATTTTAAAATACATATTATTATTCCTACTCTCTCCTGCCGCGGGCGGAATAAAGGGGCAATCCCCTTTCACCCTCCACGATCATCTCCAGCGTTCCGGGGCCTCTGCTATTGCTGAGGAAAACAAGACGCTCAAAATAATTATTTTCCAGCATTAATCCCAGGACAGGCCTGTGGCAGATTTCCTCCAGGGTAGACCCGTGTGCGGACGCTATGACGGAGATACCGACATGAACGGCATCCTCGAGCGCCCTCACATCCTCATCCCTGCCTATTTCGTCAGTGATTATAACCTGAGGGGAGAGCGAGCGCAGCATGATCATAATGCCCTCCGCCTTGGGACAGGCATCCAAAATATCCGTCCTTATACCGACATCGAGCTGGGGAACGCCCTGAAAACAGCCGGCAATTTCCGAGCGCTCATCCACGACTCCTACCTTTTGACCGCCCTGACCTAAAATACCGACCCCGTTGCTGATCAACCGTGCCAGATCCCTTAATAAAGTGGTCTTTCCTCCCTGCGGCGGGGAGATAATCAGGGTGTGGTAAATTCTGCCTACATGGCGGTCAATCAAGAAGGGCAACACCTTTTCGCCTGCTCCTTTAATTTGCCGTGCAACACGGAAATTTAAAGAAGATACATTGCGCAAAGTTTTGATGCTGCCTGATTCGACCACAAATCTTCCCCCCAACCCTACGCGATGTCCCCCCGGTATAGTCAAAAACCCCTCTCTCATCTCCTCCTCACAAGCGTAGAGGGAATAACTGCTTATTAGCTCCAGCGTGCGTTCCAGATCTTCACCGGATACCAAATAGGCTTCTTTTACAGATACTGTCGGCCCCCTTTTGCCTAAATATGATTCGCCCCCTGCCCAGTAGATGATCAGCGGCTGGGAATGCCTCAGACGGATTTCTTCCGTTTTTGCTAAAAGATCCTGTGGCAGAGATTCAATGATAGAGCGCACACGCGGGGCCAGAAATAGACATATTTGTTTTTTAATTATATTCCCAGTGTTTTGCACTCGCTTCACCTACCAATTACTCCTTTAAGGAATAGATATTTCAAAAGCTATGCAATTATGCAACCGTGGAGCTATTTTTCATAATAAACAAATAAAAAATCCCGGCTTTAAGCCGGGAGCATCTAAAATCAGGATTAAACCTGTTCAATAAGTTAAGTTCAGTGAGCTTCAAGTAAATGGGGTGTTAAACATCCCCTTCTTGATCTTCCCCCTTATGCTCCTGTTCATCCAGATCATCTTCCCATTCTTCATCGTTTATGAATACCACACGGCCGCAGCTGGGACAGAGAACTTCGAGCGATTCTTCATCTTCCAGAATATCTTCATCGATAACCACTTCCTGGTGGCATTCCGGACATTCGACGGTAAAACTGACGTCATATTCATCGTCATCTTCATCATCATCATCTTCATCATCGTCTTCATCTTCCAAAAAACCGTTCTCTAACTCTGTCAAATCCTCATCTATTGCCTCAACATAAGAAAAAAGTTCTTCGTAATCATCTTTTATGGTTTCCACTGAACTTACAATGTCATCCAGGAGATTAATGATTTTTCCGATTACCTTACCTTCCTTTGTATCATCGGAAATCTCCAGCCCATCAGCCAAACCACGCAGGTATCCAATTTTTGCATTAAGATCTTCCATTAACAAAACCCCCTTAGGAAAAATTATTTTACCACATATTCTTAACTAAACACGCTCAATATAAGCACCTGTCCGGGTATCAATGCGCAGAGAATCCCCTATATTAATGAAAAAGGGAACTTGCACCACAAGTCCTGTCTCCAGCGTTGCCGGTTTGCTCCCGCCGGCGGCCGTATCTCCTTTAAACCCGGGCTCAGTATCCGCAACCTCCAGCTCAACAGTATTGGGCAGCTCCAGACCAATAATCTCTTCTTTGAAAAACAATATAATAATGGGCATATTTTCCTTCATGAATTTTAAATTATCCCCAAGGTAATCAAGATTAAGGGTAATCTGCTCATAGCTTTCCGTATCCATAAAAATATATTCTTCTCCTGAACTGTAGAGATACAGCATTTCTTTTCTTTCGATCATCGCCCGGGAAACCTTTTCCCCGGCCCGGAATGTCTTTTCAGTAATTGAACCGGTGCGCAATTTTTTTAAACGCGAGCGGACAAAAGCAGCGCCTTTCCCCGGTTTGACATGTTGAAATTCCACAACTGTATACACTTCTCCGTCCAGTTCAATAGATAAACCCGTATGAAAATCATTTGTAGAGATCATACATTGCATCACTCCCGGCTATTTTATCCTATTATAAACCTTTTACCGGTATTAGTCAGGTTCTGCACCCCGTTAGAGCGCATAACAACCATATCCTCGATCCTGATCCCTCCCCACCCTTCAATATAAATACCTGGTTCAAGAGTAAAAACCATTGCTTCTTCCAGCAGGCCTTCTCCTTTTGGTGAAAGGGTGGGAAGTTCATGCACCTCAAGGCCGACCCCGTGACCCAATCCATGTCCAAAATACATCCCGTAGCCCAGCTGTTGGAAAAAACCGCGCACGAGGGTATCAGCAGTGGAAGCCTTTTGGCCTGGTTTAAGCGAACTCAAAGCCATCTCCTGGCCCTGGAGAACCGTGTTATAGATCTCTTGCTGCTTTGCTGAAGGGACACCGAAGAGAAACGTGCGTGTCATATCTGAGCAGTAACCTTCATAAACAGCGCCAAAATCCACGGTAACCGGCTCCCCTTCTTTGATGATTCTGGGGCCGGCCGTTCCATGGGGCAGGGCGGAACGTTCGCCGGAGGCGACAATAATCTCAAAGGGCAGCTTTTCCGAACCGCTTTTACGCAACCGGTACTCCAGTTCGCCGGCTGCATCCAGTTCACTCATTCCCGGTTTAAGCAAAGGCAGGATCTTTTGGAATGCTTCATCAGCAATACGGGCGGCTTCGGTTATCCTGGTTATTTCTTCCTCTTCCTTTACCACCCGTATTTCCTCGATGAAATTAAATAGAGGAACGATTCTTCCATCGCCGTGATAGGAGTTTTTAAACTGGTGGAATTCCCGCAGCGATATATGAGCCTCTTCCAGAGCAATATTTTTTAACCCTCTTTGGGAAATAAGCTGTGCCGCAGCCGAAAAATCTGCAGTGCTGTTGACCCGCACAACCTCGAAACCGGGTGCTTGCTCCCCGGCCTGCTGCAGATAACGAAAATCAGTATAAAGCAGAGCGTCTACGGAGGTCAAGAGCAAAAACCCGCTTGTTCCCGAAAAACCGCTGCAATAAAATACATTGGGACGGTGTGTTACAAGCAAGGCTTCGATATTATTTTCTGCCATTTTTTGCCGTATCTTGGCTAATCTTTTATTAAATGCTAGCACCCCCATTCCATATTCCATATTCCATGTTTCCATACTTTACTATTTCCCATAACTTACTTGTAAATTCAACTTTGAGAGGGGAAATCCTGCTAAAGTTTCAAAAGATCGTTAAAAATAATGGCCACCAGATTATTTATTGCTATCCTCCTGCCAGTGTTCGGGAGGTTCCCGCGAGATCCTGATCCGCCCGGTGACCGGAGTCATAATAATATAGATCTTTTCTCCGCCGAGCGTTTTTAAAATTACCGTTCCGCCGCTGCTGGGATGCCCAAGCATGTTAAAATGAAGAGAAGGCGGTTTCCCGGGAAAAGTCGTCAAACCTTCAAAGGAAATCCCCTGAGGCAGTTCTACCGTGCTGTTTTTTTGAGAGAAACACAGCTCGTAACTATTGTTATAGACGTAAAAAACCACTTTGTTATACCCACCCGCTATCGCTTCCTGGCGGGCAAGGCGCAGATTCCCTGCCAGGATCCTTGCCGCTCCCTTAAGTCTCCAGCGGGAAAGGTCCCCTGCGCGGGGCAGCGCCACTGCGGCCAGCACTGCCAGCAGGGCAAGGACAGCCAGGAGCTCGAGCAGAGTAAAGCCTTCTTCAGCGGGGACTGCGACAGAGGGGACGGTTCTCGTTGTCGCACTCGTTGTCGCACTATCCTTTTCGTATAAAGGCACCATTCCACCTTCTTAAGGATGCACCAAGCGCCGGTGCTAAAAGGAAAGAAATATTTCCCCCGTCCACACCAGCCGAATGCTCCAAAACTTTTTCCGGATTTGACAGGGATGCTCCGGCATCTTTATCCGCTGTTTTTTTGGCTGCCTCTCCAATGCGAATTTGGCTAAAAGGATCTAAAAACCGCGCTTCCATTTCCAGCTTCCCGCTCAAAAATGAGGAGAG
>CAZQXY010000050.1:0-4639 GCA_964597455.1 uncultured Desulfovibrionaceae bacterium | reverse complement strand
GAGGTATAAACAACGCACCTCTTTTCCCCCGCAGTCCAGGTGAAAGGAAAAATATTCCAGGGAACGTTCTACCTCAGACGATATAATCCGGGCTGCTGATAAAAGCCTGCGGTCTTCTATATTAAAAGACCCTTCCCTGTCAGCCACGATTTCTCCACCGCTGTTCCGCAGGGGCTTATTCCCGGAATAATCGATACCCGCTTTAATCGTGCGACAAAAAAGCAGCTTTTTACCCTCCATGATGATCAGTTTCGTACTCCCCGAACCGATATCAAGCACAAGGAAAGGCCTGCCCTGAAGATCATAAGGCTGCGTACCTTTCAAAATAATATTCCCAACCAGACGGAAAAGGGAGAGCTGCTCGATCTCCATCGCCAACGGTTCCCAACCCGATCGTATGAGCAGATAATAATAACTCTCCACAACCTTACGCGGAACAGCCACAGCTAATACATCCAGCAAGAGCTTTCCCGATCTTTGTTTTTCCCCCAGTGTACAGAAATCAACCACCGGATCTTCCATTGCGCTTTCCACATATTTGCGGGTCTCCCAGTAGACTGCCTCCGCCAGTTCACGAGGCTCCATCGCCGGAAGGATAAGTGGCCGCAGATAAACCTGCCGCGGATTGATATTGCAATTAACCCTGCGTCCTTTAAAACGTTTACCACGCCCCAGCCCGGCCAGAATCTTTTCCAGGGCAGGGATGTCCTTGATCTCTCCCGCAGCCAGAGAACCCCCGGGGGTATCAACGACAGCATAGTCATGCAGCACAATCCTGCCCCCGGCTAATTTTAACTGTACCGCCTTGCTCGCTTTCTCCCCAAGATCGAGGCCGATCGGAGAAAATCGTTGACCAAGCATCAAATATTACCCCTTTTATTATGTGATATGTCTGCCGGCCACCCTCGCCTACCATCCGCTCCAGCTAATAATCCTTGCTCCAATTACAATTTCCTCTGAAGGGTTTTCGCCTTCTTCAAAATCGCAGCCATCATCTATAGCTATAGCGCCGCCATTGCCGCCGCCATTATAATCATCACCGTTTTCGCCGCAATCTGTAGCGCCCGCGTCTTCTGTACCATTACCACCATTATCGCCATTATCTGCATTGTCATCATTATCGGTACTGTGATCAACTATTAATTCTACAAAAGCCCTGAGAACCGCCTGTGCTTCTTTCCTCTTAACAGTATGACGGTAACACCCGCTGGAGATGAGCGTGTAATATTCCTCACATCCTTCGGGATTACCTGGTTCAAGCCATTCGAGGACGAAATACTCTTCCTCTTCCCCGCGTTTCAGGTAGACAGGGTTTTCAATGCCGGTACGCTGCAGAAAATAATCTGGCTGCTTATTTAACAGCAGCATCATAACCTCTGCTCCCGTTTCGGCAATATAATGCGCCCGGATCTTTAGCTCATAATTCCCCGCAATGGTACGCTCGGTCAGGGAATTCTGCAATAAAACTGCACCGGCGATCATTAAGGCCGAGACAAGAAAGAGCACCAAAAAAAGAAGCGTCCCCTTTTCATCCTGAGTAATATTATGAGGAATTGTCCTCCGCTGCTGCTTAATCTTCATTTTCTCTCCCGTTTACCGGGGTATATTCAACAGGCGTATTTTACCCTGTAAAATATACGGGTTGCCCCGGTTTTCTCCATTATAATTCTCCTGATAGTTCTCCTGCATATTGAGAATTACAAGAATCATCGGAGATATGCCCTTCTCCCCCGCCTTCTCTCCCGCCTTTTCCCCCGAAGGGTTATCAGATCCCTTCATCTCAGGAAAATAGCGAAAAAAGTTCAACTGGTCAACTTGACAGGCGATTTCGTTTCGGGGGCCGTTTGCCTTTTTAACAGTAATGATTCTTTCCGTCGCATCAAAGTTGATCTCGCATTTCCGGCCTTCAACCGAAGTATAAATCAACCGCCTGCTTCCCTGTCCCGGCTGCTCTTCACCGCGACAGAGCGGAAGAATATCTTCATCTTCAAAACCTTCAATACCGGCGGCATAGCGCAGTTCCTGTGTGATCTCGTAGAGTGCAATACGGGCATTTTGCTGCAAATCCAGCGCGGTACAACCTTTTGACCAGCTCCGCAAGCCCCCGCTGTAGAGGTTCAGAACAGCAGCGAAAATCACGCTGAAAACAGCAGCGGCAAGCAATACTTCAAGCAGCGTCATGCCCCATTCAGAACCTGCAGAGAAATAGTGCCGTATCCTGAAATAAATGACCTTCATTGCCGTAAACCCTCTCCCAGATGCGAAGATAAAGAAAGAGAACGCCCATATCCTTTACCCCAGGAAACGGTTACTTCCAGAAAGATCAGTTCCCCGTCCTCTCCTGGGAGAATAGTGTCAATCCCCACGCGGCTAATCAGGGCATCCCTCTTAAAAGAGCCGAGTGTTTCCCCCATACGCAGCTCTCCCTTACCGTCCAGACTTATTTCAAGTGCACCGTAACCTGCCCCTTTTAGTTCTTCCATCCTCTCCTGTGCAAGAGCTATGGCCTTCGTCTCTTCTCCCGCCAGCAGGGTCGCAAAAGAGGCACCTGCAAACATGGAAAGAACAGGGAGCAGTACTACCCCCAGTATAGCGGCAACGGCGATGATCTCAATCAGGCTGAAACCTTCCTCCCCCATCCTGAACAGCATTCGCCGCACCTCCTTTATTCCTGCTTTATTCCTGCTTTATTCCTGCGAAATTAGTATGTATACGTAATCGGTTTCTTTCTTAACCACTTTCTCACCGAGGGTTTCAATAAGTTCCTCCAGAGCATCCGCTGGCACTTTATCCAGCTGCAGATAACTGGCCTTTTCACCAAACACCTCGCTTCTCCCGTTGCGGTAACAATACTTTCCATTCCAGGGATTTTTAGCAGGCCAGCTTTCCAGATAAGGGCCATCCCAGCCGGCAATTTTATCCGCAGGGTTCGCCGCAAAACCGGGGTCAGACCCATCGCTTTTATCCGGCGGCCATTCTCCTGTATCGCTGTAGTAGGCCGTGGCCGCGCCTTTTATGGCCCTTGAATCCGCCAGGACTGCTGAAACCTTACTCCTGTCAACTGCCCGGAATAAATTGGGAGCAACAACAGCGCCCAGGATGGCAATGATTGCAATAACCGTCAGCAGCTCTATCAGAGTAAAACCATTTCTATCCAGGAAGATTTTCCTCATCAGCTTTCCCTCTCTTTACAATAATCAGATCATCAATAATCAGATCATCCGGTATATATCAAACATAGGTAATAAAACAGAAAGAGCGATTAACCCGACGATACCAGCCATGACAAGGATTAATATTGGTTCCAGCATTGAGCCGAGGCGTTCAATAATTCGCGAAACATCCTCCTCATAATAATCGGCTGACCTGATCAGCATTTCGTCCAGCTTGCCCGTTTCTTCTCCCACCCCGGCCATTTCCGCTACCATTGAAGGGAAAAGATCCTCCAGGGCAATGGCTTCCGCCAGAGTTCTGCCCTCTGCTATTCCTCCGGCAACTCTCCGTACTGCAGCTCCCGCAACCCTGTTCCCTAAAATTCTTTCAACAAATCGCAGGGATAATAGCAGGCTAACACCGCTCCCCAGTAAAGTACCCAGCGTGCGGCAAAACTGCGTCAGAATCACCTTTTTGTAAAGTGCATTAAACAGCGGCAGTTCAAGAAGCAGCCGGTCATAAATTAAAGCCCCTCTCCCTGTACCAAAAATTTTTTTTAGCAAAAAGGCAAAAGCGGCCGGCAAAAGAAGGAATAAATACCAGTAAGATGCCAGCACCTCCCCCAGCAGGATAAGTAATTCTGTTAGCGGAGGCAGATCAACCGCCATACCGGCGTAAATTCCTTGGAAAGAAGGGATCACGAATACAAGCATAAAAACAACTACAAGGATAGCGGCACAGAACAAAAACTGGGGATAGAGAGTCGCTGACCGTACTTTTTGTTCCAGGTCATACTGCTTTTCAAAATGAACCGCCAGCCTTTCCAAAACAGTATCAAGTATGCCCCCGGATTCCCCCGCGATCACCATATTAATCATTAGACCGGGAAAAATATCGCTATGCGCCCTGAATGAATCCCCCAATGAATATCCTTTTTCTACTCTGGCAGCTATATCCCCGATTATTTCCTTTAGTTGCGGCTGCTCAGTTTGCCGGGCGAGGGCCCTCAGGCTGTTAAGAAAAGTAATCCCGGCGCCAACCATTGTCGCAAATTGACGGCAAAAAATTGCTATATCCCTCGTTTGAGGCCGGGTTCTAATAAAAGGAAGCTGAACCTGCTTATTAAGGGCTGTAACTATTCGTTCAACATAGCTTCGCTTAGGGGCTCCGTGGAAAGGGCCTCCTTCGTAATGGTTTGAAAAATTACGGCCGGTTCTCCTGGCCTCCCAGTTGCGCTCTTCGGGCCATCCCTCGCGTTCCCTGAGCCCTACGATAAAGTACCCCCGTTCCTGCAAACCCCTGATCGCTTCCAACGGCTTGTCTCCCGCAACGACCCCTTCTTTTTCCGCGCCCTGCAAGTCCCTGGCGCGATAATAATATTCGGGCATAAACACCACCCCAACAGTAACATTGCACCCCCTGCGACAAGAAGAACCGTCAGACTGTGTGAAAACTGTCACCCTGGGCAAAGCGAATGGGTCTTGAA
>CAZQXY010000049.1:4305-11516 GCA_964597455.1 uncultured Desulfovibrionaceae bacterium | reverse complement strand
CCCTGGCCTCTAGATTGCGGATCTAGCGCTCTCCCATCTGAGCTACGGGCCCATGTTTTTGCTTTGCGTTTTATTATTATAACAGGTGGGGGTTTAAAAGACAAGAGGCCTGGAATTCCTGAAATGCCTGAAATATTCTTGGTTCTTGTGTTTAATCTGTGATAATATTGGGCTTTTTTCTACATTCTATTCCCATAGCTATCTACTCCCATAGCTATGTCGTTAACAGGTTAACAAGCTATATTTACTACAAGTTAGGAGACTATATTATCAACCTTAGAAGCGCTGCGCTTCCCATCCCTGCAAGTACTGTCAAAAACATGTTTTTGGTAGCTAATGCAACGATAAAGGAAGGCAAGGCTGCCCAGAAATATATGTTTTCAGTTATCTGAATGGTTAGCTTGCCTTCTGCCATTAGTAAAGCGGGGCCGAGTAAAGAAGCCAGTACAGCCACGGGCACATAGGAAAGCCAGATCTCTGCAAGCGGGGCAAGTTTCCGACGGGACAGAAGAAAAAGGGGCAGAAACCGGGGAAGATAGGTTACCGCTGCCATGAGGAAAATTGCCAGTATTATCTTTTCTGAGGCATAATGCATAGCCTTAACATCCTTTTACTGTGCTGGAAGCCGGATCAAGGCGCTGTATCTTTCAAAACTGATCAAGGTGCCCTATCTTTCAAAACCTGGTTTTTTTGCAGTGTGAGCCCAATAGATGCACCTATTAGCGTAGCGACAATAATGTGCCAGTGACCGCCAAAACCCCGGAAGAGCAGGGTGGAAAGCAATAATGATATTACTGCTACAGCTACATGCTTGCGGGTTTTTATTTGAAAGACAAGCAGGGAAATGAACATTGCGGGTAGGGCGTAGTCAAGTCCCCATGCTTCCAGGTTGGCAAGTATTGAACCTGTCCATGCGCCGAGGATAGAACTGCTGATCCATGAAAGGTGGGCAGTTACATTGGTCATAAAAATTCTTTTTTTGGGGGGCAGTTTTTCATTATTAAAGTCTATGCTGTGCACGGCAAATACTTCATCGGTAAGTTCGTAAGCGAAAAAAGCCTGCTGTAAACGTCCCAGGTGACCAAGGGATGGCGCCAAAGCAGCGCTCATCAGCAGGTGCCGCAGATTAACCAGAAAAGTAGTAACGGTAAGCGTTAACAACCCTGCCTGATTTTCAAGAAGGCCTACAGCAATGAGTTGGGCAGAACCTGCGTAAACGAGCAGCGACATGAGGAAAACTTCCAAAATGCTCATTCCCGCATTTGCCCCAAGTATGCCAAAGGCAAAACCTATTGGGAAATAGCCAAGAACAACGGGAATACTTTTAAGGAAACCACTTTTTATTTCATCTTTTGTTTTATTTTTTGTTTCATCTTTTATTTCATCTCTATACAAACTATCCGGTATAGTTTTCCCCTGGGATTCTCGGTTTGAAAAATTAAAAGGCATGGAGTTATGTTTTTCCTTTTTACTGATGAGTTGCTAATCTTGAACAATGCTGGACAGGGCATCTATTATATCAAAAAGCTCCTTTTCTTCCAACTGCCCGGATAAAGTAACGATTGAATAATTCTGTTTCCACTTTATTGTATAAAATCCATTCGCTTCACAAATGACGCAGCCACTGTAAAGACCAACCTGGATAGGTTGTGCCAGGCAGTCGGATGTTGTTAATTCCGTATCTTCGGGAACTCTGCTTGGGAAAAAATTCTGGGTTAACGAGACTACTTTGTCTTCCTCATTTGTATATTTCTGGGATACGCTATGCAGAAAAGTATCAGTTCTGGCAATAATAGCCTCATTAAAAGCAAAGTCATCAGGAACAGAATCGATGCGCCAGATTTTTTCCGGAGAGAGGTGTTTACTATTATTTAACTCTGCAATAAATAATTCGTTATCAGATAGTACTGATTCTTGTAAGGTTTCTTCCGGCATGGCGTTTTGGGCAAAACCCCGCCTATTTTCCTGCTCCTGCCCTGGCTCCTGCCCCTGACCTTGATCTTGACCCTGTTCCTGCCCCAGCATTAAACCTTGTTCTTGTTTTTGTTCTTTTTCTTGACCCTGGCCCCGATATAGATCTTGTTCCTGCACACTAATTTCTTCTTGTGCAGAAAAGTTTTGTTCTGGGGCCCCACCAATGAATAAGCTATCGCTTTCAACTTCAGCGCTCCCCTCCGGAACGGCCTTTTCAGCAGGAGGGGGCGGGGAAGCTGCCCTTTCCCCTGCTTTTATCGGCAAATCTTTTTTTTCGTCACTTTCTTCTACTTGTGCGGCATCTCGAGTTTTCATTTCCTGTGCTTCGCTGCCAAAATTCTGATCATCCAAGGCTGGTGTGGTGTCCATCTCAGTACCCATAAATCCAAAGAACCTCTGCACAAAGTTGCTCATACCTGAAGAGGGCGCAACTTGCAACGAAATAATGAACATTACCAGGCAGGCGGCAGCAAGTCCGGTCAGGTATTTGTGTTTTCTCCAAAAGATGTTGTACAATTTATGAAATACCTGTTTCTTTTTTGGCGGAGCCTGCTGCAGTCGCACAAGCTTTTCCTCAATTTGCTGCATGCCTGCGCCATCTAACCGCTGCTGCAGACCAGCCCATAGTTTTTTGCTGGAGGGTACCTCCGCCTGCTGAGCTTCTTCCTGAAAACATTGGCTGAGCATATTATCAAGTTGTTTTTTCGTTATCTTTTGCATAATGACTATATACCTCTTTTCTTTGGAAAAGAGCGGATTAAATCCTCTTAAGCTTACTTAATAGACGTTATTATTGTTTTTTGGGTTGCAGTAATTTACGAATTTTTTTTCGGGCACGAAACAACCGTGACTTAATTGTTCCCTGCGGGACATTAATGAATGAGGAAATTTCAATTATACTTAACTCGTTAAAATATTTTAAAACGAGAATTTCCCGTTCTTCGGGTTCAAGCAGCAGCAGAGCATTTCTAATTTCCAGGGCTTCCTCACTCTTTTCCCAGGCATCCTGCGGTGAGTTGCCCGGGTTACGATCGGCGTGTGCAGCAAAATTATCCGTAAAGATCATTTTCTTCTTCTTCCTCAGCATATCTATAGCATAATTGCTGGCAATTACATTAACCCAGGGGCCGAATTTGTCCAGGTCTCTTAATGCATCCAGATTGGAAAAAGCTTTAAAAAAAGCTTCCTGTGCTGCATCCTCAGCCATTTGATGATCTCTTGTGACCAGGTATGCGGTACGGTATGTTTTGTTAAAATGCCGATGGTAAAGTTTTTCTAATGCGCTTTGCTCCATAAATGCAATTCCCCATCTTAAAGTTCGTCACTTATATTGTTATTTTATCATAGATTACCTTTCGCTCCTAATAAATTTTCAAGTTTGTGTGTAGATCAGGGAACCCAAAAAATATTGACATGAAGAAAATACTTAATTATAATTAAAAAAAGTTGCCACATTGCGAGAATATTTTCAAAGGTAATATTTTCATATTTTCTTTGTTCGGCGGTTTGGATGGGAGGTACAAAAATAGATGACAATAGCTCCAAAGAAGGATCAGAAACAAAACAGCACTAATCCTTTTGCAATTGCTCAACAACAATGTGATAGCTGTGCGGATTTTCTTAACCTTGATCCGAACATACATGCAATAATCCGGGTTCCGAGGAGGGAAATACACGTTTCTATTCCTGTGCGCATGGATAACGGATCTGTCAAGGTTTTTCAAGGTTTCAGGGTAGTATATAACGATGCCCTGGGGCCTGCAAAGGGAGGTATCAGATTCCATCCTGACGAGACTATCGACACGGTGAGAGCGCTTGCGGCCTGGATGACCTGGAAAAGCTCTCTTCTTAACTTGCCTCTTGGCGGCGGCAAGGGCGGCGTTATCTGTAACCCCAAAGAGATGTCAATAGGAGAACTTGAACGCCTGAGCAGGGGTTATATCGCTTCCCTCTGGCAATTTATTGGCCCGGAAGCAGATATTCCTGCGCCGGATGTATATACAAATCCTCGGATTATGGCCTGGATGATGGATGAATACTCCAAAATCGCCGGCAAAAATCAATTTGGCGTTATCACCGGTAAGCCACCTGTTCTTGGAGGCTCGCTTGGGAGAGGCGATGCGACAGCTCGCGGGGGCCTTTATGTTTTGCGTGAAGCGGCAAAAGTCCGCGGCCTGGATTTAAACGGCGCGAGCGTTGCCGTCCAGGGCTATGGAAATACAGGTTATCATGTGGCCAATCTGGCCAACACATTATTCGGATGCAAAATAACCGCGATTAGTGACAGTGGAGGCGGGTTATATTATAAAGATGGTCTGGATCCTCAATCCGTATATGAGCATAAAATGAAAACTGGTTCGGTGATCAATTACCCCAACGCAAAGGCTATTTCCAATGAAGAGCTTCTTGAATTGGATGTGGATGTGATTTGTCCCTGCGCGCTGGAAAATGTCATCACAGAGAATAATGCACCGCGGGTTAAGGCGTCAATAGTTGCAGAGTTTGCCAACGGGCCGACTACGCCGGAGGCGGATGAAATTCTCCATCAAAAAGGCGTTCATCTTTTGCCTGATTTTCTATGCAATGCAGGGGGAGTAACAGTTTCCTATTTTGAGATGGTCCAGAACTTTTCCATGTATTACTGGGACGAAGAAGCAGTATATGAGCGGTTGGACAAAAAAATAACCGCCGCCTTTCATTCCGTACTGAAAACATCGATTGAATATAAAATAAGTTTGAGACAGGCAGCTTATGTCGTTGCTGTTAAAAGGGTTGCAGATGCTGTTAAGCTGCGTGGATGGGTATAGCATATAGAAAGTGAGGAGAAATAGTGCGCTGTGAGATTATTGCCGTAGGAACCGAGCTTCTTATGGGGCAGACCACCAACACCAATGCCAGGGATATTGCCAGGGAGTTATCCTCTCTGGGAGTAGGTGTTTATTACCAGGCAGTAGTAGGGGATAATGAAGAAAGGCTTGCGGATGTTTTCCGCCTGGCACTGAGCAGGGCTGATTTAATCATCCTGACCGGAGGCCTGGGGCCTACCGAAGACGATATAACCCGGGAAACTGTGGCCAAGGTTTTGGAGCTTCCCCTGGAGAAAAATAAAGCCTGGGAAGAAAAGCTGGAAAAATTATTCGGGCGTTTAAAACGACCGGTGGTAACGATGAATCTCAAGCAGACAATGGTTCCACACGGGGGCAAATTGTTTCATAATGACATAGGAACTGCTCCCGGTATTTGCCTGGAGGTAGAAGAAAAGTTAATTATTTTATTGCCGGGTCCTCCGCGGGAGATGTTGCCGATGTTTAAGGAGCAGGTTATCCCGCTGTTGCGTGAAAAATTGCAGGAGCAAGGCAACCTGGGTATATTGCAGTCTAAAGTGCTGCGCATTATTGGCCTCGGCGAATCAGCCATGGCGGAGATGATCCAGCCTCTGCTGGAAAACCAGGACAACCCCACCCTGGCCCCCCTGGCGAAGGGAGCGGAAGTTCATTTGCGTATTACTGCGTACGGCAGTTCCCCGGAGGAAGCAGGGGAACTTATTGAGCGCAAAGCGGAAGAGGTCAGAAAGATCCTCGGCGATTATATCTACGGGGAGAATGAAGAGGATCTGGAATATGCGGTAGCTAAATTGCTCTGGGAAAAAGGTAAAACGCTGGCGCTGGCTGAGTCCTGCAGCGGAGGGCTTTTAAGCCACCGTTTGACCAACATTCCCGATAGTTCCAGGTATCTCCTGTCCGGTTTGGTTACTTACAGCAATGAAGCAAAAATCAATATCCTCGGTGTCAATCCGGAGCTTATAGCTTCTCTAGGGGCTGTCAGTAATGAAGTTGCCAGAGAAATGGCGTCAGGCGTACGCCGGCTCTGCCAGGCAGATATCGGACTGAGTATAACCGGGATAGCCGGTCCCGGGGGGGAGACCCCTGGTAAACCCGTGGGGTTAACCTATATTGCCCTGGAAGGCGACCGGTTTCAATTTAGTAACCGCTATGAATTTTGGGGAAACCGCCTGGATGTAAAGGTGAGGGCTACACAAACGGCGTTAAACCTCCTGCGCCTTTATCTGCTTGGTAAACTGAAAGCAAAATAGTGTGATTTCGAATGGAAAATGGAAAAGAGGGTATCAGAGACTAAGGGAAGCCGGCTGACTCCCCTTATGCCTTATTCTTTTTTGATCGGATTAAACATTTCCGGATTCTTGAATATCCCGAGGCCCTGTTTCAGGTAGTCATCGCGCAGACCATGGTATGATTCACTGCTTTCTTTGACATACCATAAAGAATTACCGGAAATTTCCTTTTTTACCTTTGCGGGAATACCAACTGCTAAATGCCGGGGCGGTATTATAGTGTTAACCCCCACGACGCTGCCGGCTGCGATAATTGACTCGTCTCCCACGATGGCACGATCCAGTACCACGGCATTAATACCCACGACCGCACTTTTCCCGATAGTACAATCATGTAATATCGCACCATGGGCAATTGATGCATTTTCCCCGATAACGGTCTGACCGTCGATATGGGTATGGACCACAGTATTATCCTGCACATTGGCACCTGCTTTTACTACAATTGAGCCGATATCCCCGCGCAGAACTGCTCCAAACCAAATGCTCGCTCCTTCTTCTACTGTCACATCACCGACAAGCGCTGCTGTGGGCGCGATAAAAGCCCCTTTGGCGATGTTTGGTGTTTTTCCATTATACGGAACTATTACCACTATTTTCGGCCATTCACTGCCGGAAATGGCCTGGCCTCCTTTCAATATCATAAGTTTTTATTAAAGTGTCAGGCATTTGCCTGAAGCCCGGTCTCGTTATTTGCCCGCCATTTTGTAGTAATTCGCTTCTGAAGATGCAAATCCTTTAAATTAATCCTTGTTAATGATGATCTGGATGGGCAGTAAAGGTTGAAAGATGAAAAAATAGTGTTTTTCAGCAGGAAAAATGTTTCTGAAGAAGAATAATTATAAAAAGAGAGCGTGGAGGTCAGGTTATTTTATTTGGGGATGTTTTCTGCCTTTTGAAGCACGGAGTTCCGGAAGGAGGCAAATAATTTAGAAGGAGTGGAAAAGATGATAAGTGCCAGCAGTGTATTAAAAGAGGGTTCTCCCGGTATCCCCCCCTGTCAGGCGGCTTGCCCTATACATCAGGAAGTGCGGGAGTATTTGCGTCTGATTGCTATCGGAGATTTTGATCGTTCTCTGGAGGCCATAAAAAGGTCAAACCCGCT
>CAZQXY010000049.1:0-4205 GCA_964597455.1 uncultured Desulfovibrionaceae bacterium | reverse complement strand
TGCCTGGAATCGGAGAAAGTGATTCCTGCTTTCCCCTGGGAGATTGTGGAGGCCAGGGAAGAGGGGGTCGAGTTCAACTTTTCCTGGGGTCCCAAGGCCATCAGGATAGAAAACGGGGTAATCCAGGGCCTCGAAGTCAAAGAATGCCCGTCTGTTTTTGACGCGCAGGGAAGGTTTAATCCCACCTACAATGAAGATAATGTGATGTTTTTACCGGGTAATACGGTTATCTTTGCCATTGGCCAGGGGGCCGATCTTGAAGCTGTGAAGAAAGCTGATATCCCTGTAGACGAGAGGGGACGGATGGTCTTTGACCCTGCCACCATGAAAACTCCGGTAGAAGGGGTTTTTGCCTGCGGAGAGATCGTAAATGGCCCCAGTACGGCAGTAAAGGCTATGGCCCACAGCAGGGTAGCTGCCATGGCGATTTATAACTATCTCGAAGGGAAGCCTTTTATCAGCTCCACAGTTGAAGAGGAACAGCCTCTGCCTGAGCTGGCTGCCGATGTGGCGGAGAAAGTGAAAAAAATAGACCGTCACGAGATTCCGATGCTTACCCCGGAAGAGCGTTCCGATAACTTCCGGCCGGTGGAAAAAGGCTTTACCATGGCCATGGCCGTCTGGGAAAGCGTTCGCTGCCTGGGGTGCGCTGCAGGTGCGCAGAGGACTGTGGAAAAATGCGCCGATTGCCTGACTTGCCTGCGCACCTGTCCCTACAACGTGCCTGTGGTAAGCGATCAAGGCGATCTGATGATTCGCGATTTCCAGTGTCAGGCCTGCGGGCTTTGCCTGACCGTATGCCCCAATCTGGCTATTGAATTCCGTGCCCCGTATATTGAAGAAGCGGAAAAGGAACTGGAGCCTGTTGTAAAGAAATTGGTGGCTTCCAGAAACGGAAAACCGTCAGTTTTGGTGTTATCTTGCGGCCTCGGTGCCTATGCCCTGCCGGAGTTTAATAATTTCCTCAAAAATAAACCCGCCAACGTGGAGGTAGTTAAATTCCCCTGCGTTTCCAAAATTGACACTTTGCATATGCTCAAGGCCTTCCAGCTGGGTGCGGATGGGGTTATTGTGGCGGGCTGTGCCGAAGACGAGACAAACAGCTGTCCTTTCCAGCAAACCCTTTACTGGGCCGGCCAGCGCGTGAGCCGTGTTAAATCTATCCTCAAGGACGTTGGTCTGGAGGAAGACCGTCTTGCCCTTTGCAGCTTCAAGCCGGAAGAGGTGGCTGACTTTGGCCAGGCTGCGGGCGAAGCGTTGCAGAAGATTGAGGAACTTGGGAAGAGATAAATTATAAATACAAAGAGAGCATTTTTTCCTGAAGCATCTCTAAGATTTCCTGGTTGTAACTGCTCAGGGGGTAATGTATAAGTGAAGCTGCGGGGTGTATTACCGGAAGGTATAATTCTTCCGGTTTATTTTTTATAAAATGGCTTTTTTATCTTTCCGGAGGAGCGGGAAGGGAACTTTTTTACGGCTGAAACGTTTTATTAGTAGAACAAAAAAGGGGGGGAGAACTCTTATCCTATATTAAAGGGTAAGAGGAAAAAGATGGTTAAGTTTAGAAAGAAAAAGTATCTCCATTATATGGCGGCATTGATGCTGGTTATTTTTTCTGTTGCCGGCCTGGCCGGTTGCGGAGCTGCTCCTAAGGATTCAGCGCCGGCGGTGGCTCCACAGGAAATGGCCGAGGCGATGGGTATGGATGTGCGATATAGTATGTCCAACAGCGGAGCTCCTGCCGGGTCTGCAATTCGTGCAGAGGAAGAGATGGCTGGTGAAGACGGTGGCGGCGCTCAGCCGGCGGAGGGCGCCGGTGTGCGCTATATTATTCTCAATGCCCGGCTTACCCTGGAAATTGAGGATATAGAGGAAGCGACCAAAGAAATCCAGGCTGCTGTAAAACAGCTCGGCGGGTATGTGGCCTCGCTGGAAATTTATGATCTTTCCCGGGAGCGCCGGGCCGGGCAGATGTCAATCCGTATTCCACAGGATAAGTATGCGTATGCTCTGGAGATACTGGACGGTCTCGGTGAGACAAAAAACATCAGCGAGAATACCAGCGACGTAACCATGCATTATATTGACCTGGAAGCCCGCATCACCAACCTGGAGGCGCAGGAGGAAAGAATGCGCGAGCTGTTGGACAGGGCGGAGAACATGGAAGATATTCTGCAGATTGAAAAAGAGCTGGGAAGGATTCGCGGAGACCTGGAGTCGATGACCGCTGAGTTCAAGCACCTGCAGGAAAGGGTTAATTATTCAACCATCGATATTCGCCTGGAGGAAAAAGATCCGCGCCGGGAGACATTGGTTGACGGTTTTGGTAACTTTGGCGAAAGAATCGCGAATCTAATGGCGCTGAATACCAATCGCCTCCTGGACGGTCTAGCCAATTTTGTGATTGTCATAATCGGATCCCTGCCGATAATTATCCCTTTGCTGTTATTGATAATTATTCTCTGGAAAGCTGTTGGAGCAGTTACCAAAAAAAGAAGAGCTCAAGAACAAAAAAATTATGGTACCGATATCCAAATTCCCGGAGACGGCGGCAAAAAATAAAAGAGCAGCTTACCCGGATACTATTATAGTTGTATTATAGAAATGTTTATAAAAAAGATGTAGAATAAAATTGTATTGTTGTATACTTTTGGATCCGGGGGATTTTTATGCTGGCGGAAGAGCTGTATTCGACCTATTTTGATATTAACTGCAACCGTTTGCCTTACAGCAATGACAGCGAGTATTTGACAGATCTGCTGGCTTTTATGGACATTATTTTAAATGTGGCCTGCGCTTACAAGGGGATGAACGAGAGCAGTGCGCCTCTGAACGTTTCAGATGCTCATCTGCGCGGACTATCCATCTCACCTTCCGAGATCGTTGACTCTCTTTTGTCTTATCGCCTGGACGAACGTGCAAGAGGAGTTTCACCTGAGATTAAAGGACAGGTAGAAATGGCATATTCTCACATTGAGCTCAGGATCAAGGCTTCTTTGACAGCGGGTTTTACGCCCAGGGTGAAAATGCTTTGCAAAAAGTTTCGCCTCAGCGATTTCGAGCGATTTTTACTGCTTTTAGCCCTGTCATCTGTATGCGACAGAAAATACGAGTCCATTTATGCCTTTATCCATAATAATGTTAAAGAAAAGCTGCCTACCAAGGGGCTGGCTATCTCCCTCTATAAAATGTTTTTTCACCTTGAGGATTATCACATCGGACGCACCATAAGGGGCGAGGGCAACTTTTTCAGATTTCTAGCGGAGGGCAGTGCTTCAAGCACTGAGCCCGGCCTGGCGGATAAGATTGTCCTCAGCCGCCGGGTCAGCGGCTTTATATTCGGTATCAATCAAATTGATCATGAACTTAAAGACATTGCAACCATCTTTAACAGGACCGAGAGGATAGACGGTATATATATCCGCCATGACCGGTATCATAAGATTCGGACCTATATTGAAAACATTATCCATAACGCTGACCGGATTGGAGATGTACTAAACCTTTATGGTCAAAACGGGATCGGCAAAAAACACATGCTCAAGCACGTTGCTCAGGAACTGGGGTTTAACCTGGTTTTTGTCGACTATGCTAAGCTGAAACTCCAGCCGCAAAGTGTCCTTCGACATCTGCTGGATAAGGTCTATGTCGAATACATGCTGACAGGCTCTATCCCCTGTTTTATGAACATGGATCAGGATGAGAGCTTCGACGATGAGCGGGAGACGGGCAGGGTCCGGGATATGCGGCTGGTTACCACCATCGAATATCTAGAGAAGGAGTTTTGGCTTGCCATCTGGTTGTCCAGAGTAAAGGAGGACGAGTTAACCGCCCACAATTTACACCTTGTATGCATGGAGCTTCCCATGTTGACAGTAGGAGAGCGCATTGTTTTATGGGATGTTTATTCTCAGGGATTAAACCTGGCGGAGGATGTTGATACTGTCCTTTGTGCTAATCAATATATACTAACCCCTAAGGCTATTAAGGATGTTCTCGATACAGCGAGCTGTTTGGCCGTGTGCGACGGCAGAAGTGTTACCCGGCGGGACGATATTTTACAGGGTGTCAGGCAGCACTCCGTGAATCAGCTGGGTAGATACGCAACCTTGATCAACGCAGTGTTTACATGGGACGATTTGGTGATTGATGAGGATCAGAATCGTGAGATGCAGATGATCTGCAATCAGATAAATTACCGCAAC
>CAZQXY010000048.1:0-11574 GCA_964597455.1 uncultured Desulfovibrionaceae bacterium | reverse complement strand
TAAACAAGCTTATCTGCAAGCCTTGTCTGGATTGTATGGATTTCACCAGCCGCGGTTCAACAAGATATCCGCCATTGGCTATTACTGAAGTAAGACGCGCTATTTGCAACGGTGTGGTTTCAACCTTGCCCTGGCCTATGGCTGCCAGCGCCAGGTCTCCCAAAAAAGGCATCTCCTGTGGCGTTGGGATAATACCTCTCATCTCTCCGCCTTCTTCCGGGTTTCCCAAAGGTATGCCGGTTTCTTCTCCAAGGCCCATTACTGAGGCATAGTTATATATTGTCTCCTTCCCCAGGCGAATTGCCAGGTCGATAAAGACAGTGTTACAGGAGTGAGCGAAAGCCTCCGCCAGCGTAATCTCTCCGTGAGAACCACCCTGGCACTTGAATACTTTATCCCCTATTTCAATATGCCCGGGGCAGAAAAACCATGTTCCCAACCGTGCTATCCCGGAGTCCAGGGCAGCGGCGGCTACAACAATTTTAAAGACAGAACCGGGGGGATAGCTTAAAATAGTGCGGTTTATAAAGGGCTGGGAACTCAAATAATTGATGTACTCATCTCCGTCACTTAAATAGCGGGATAATTGCGATTGAAAATAATTCGGCCTGCTTGCCGTTGCCAGGATATCCCCATTGTGCGGATCCATCACGACCACAGCGCCCCGGGCTATTGTATTATCCATAATAGACTCCACTTGTGCCTGCAGTTTACTGTCAATGGTGAGTGAAATATCATAAGGCCGATGAGGATTCGTGCTCTCCCAGAGGCGGAAGCCAAGCCCTTCAACAAGGTTGTTTTTCCCATCAGTGACGGCGGCAAGCATTCTGGGTGAATCACACTGCAGCTCGCTGTTAAAGACCAGCTCCAGGCCGATTTTCCCCTCACCATCTCCCTGCCCAATATGCCCCACCACATGCGTAGCAAGCGCCCCGTCACCGTAGCGCCTTTGCACCTCTGTCACAATCAGTCCAGGGGCAAGGCTCTTAAAAAGTTCCTCTTCCTGGGGGTTGACATCATGCAGAGCGATAAAGGGGTTCCCAGGCAACGCCGCTTGCGGGATTAATTGAGAAACCAGCTCTACTGTTTCCGGCCCGGATTTTCCCAGCAGTGTTGGAAATACTACCAGCACCTTTTCCATTTGATCATCGAGAAGTGAAATGCCATTACGATCGAGAATATTTCCCCGGTTATAGTCCAGCGTTACGGCCTGTGCCCGCTGACGCACAGCCTCCATGGTAAGCTTGTTATGCCTGAAAAGCTGTATATAACCGAGGCGTATTACATACAGCAGCATAATTACTATGCATAACAAAGCCAGGTATAGTATTCTCTGCTGTCTGATAAATCTCTGCATAGCTGTCTGATAAATCTCTGCGTAAGAGCAGCAAAGATCTCCTTTTTTCCAGCTATTCTTTACCATACTCAGCGTTAATATACACTTGCGACTGCGAGAACCGTCCAAGACCACGCGACACTAGGGACGGTTCTCCCTGTCGCATTTTATATCTGCGACAGGCGGGGACGTGACAGTTGAGGGGTTTTCTATCGCATTTGTGGGGTTTTTAAAATTACTAAAACGATAATAAGGTAACTGCCCTGAGCAGACATTCATGAAGCTGCAGCTTCACCATCAATGAATGGCAATGGCAATGGGACAAGTTATTTACAGAGTAGTTATTCCTCATGCTCTAAAAATAATATCTTTGCTTATTCCTAACACAAAAGACAATTCTCGAATTGAAAACCGGGATACCCGTTTAATATCTTTAAGAATACGACTTCTATTGGATCTGTCTTTAGTTATCCTTAATTCTTCAAGAGTAATGTTATACTCTTTTAAAATCTCAGTTATTATTTTTTCTTCTTCAATTTTTTCTTTAGCCAATTCAATACTAATATTTTCGCATTCCAGGAAACAATCTTCGTTGCCCAGTTCTGTAAATTCTCTTAGTTTCAAAACAGCATCCTCGCGTTCGCTTGAAAATAGGTCAAGCAAAAAATCTTTATTCAAAAGATCGCCATGATTTGATGCTCCCAAGTAATAAGAGTAACTGCTCCAGTAATAATCTTCAGGATATTCAACCAAACCGGCAGCAACCGGGTTGTTATGGATATATCTTGCACACGCTAAAAGGTATTGTTCCGAATCAATTACTTCACTTCTATACCGGCCTTGAAATAAATGCCCTACTCTTTCATATTTTTTGTTGAAGTAATAAACATAACTAACCCCAACTCGTTTCATAAAGCGTTGAATTGAATCTCCGGCCTCTTTCATAAGTAGATGAACATGGTTGCTCATTAAACAATAGGCATAAATTTCACAATTGTCGACTTCCTTAAATCGCTGCAAGGTATCCAAAAATTTACTATTGTCATTCTTGTCCAGGAAGATATCCATCCGGTCTACCCCCCTGACAATGATGTGATAAATTCCCAAATCGCTTTTTTGTCTACTATATCTGGGCAATTCGTTCACCTTCTTTTTTCATTTAGTTATCAACAAATATTTTTCAGTTATACTATAATTATCGTTATAAAATATCAGCACTTAAGCTCTTTAGAATTTTTAGTAAAATGGGCTTCTGCTTTTTCTCTTTGTGCGACAGGGAGAACCGTCCCTAGTGTCGCATGCTCTGGACGAGGGCTTTGTAATGGTTGTGCTCCTGCAAGGTGGTGCTGAAGTAGTGGGTGCCGCTGCCGTCTTCCTTGTACACAAAATAAAGGTAGTCCACTTCGGCAGGGTAAAGGGCCGCTTCCAGCGCATCCTCGCCGGGAGACGCTATAGGCCCTGGCGGAAGGTAGGGGTAAAGGTAGGTGTTATAAGGGGAATCTATCTCCAGGTCTTCATATAAAAGGACCGGTTTAACTTCGCCTAATGCGTACTGCACTGTGGCACAAGATTGCAGTAAAGACATCCCCGGGGACTGCAAGCGGTTGTGAAAAACAGCCGAGATAATGGGTCTTTCTTCCGCTACCCGCGCTTCTTTCTCCACAATAGAAGCGAGCGTAACGATTTCATGCAACGTAAAGCCCATTTCGCTTGCACGCCGGCGATTATCCTCGTTAAACACTTCATTAAAGCGGTGCAGCATAACATCAATCAGTTCCCGCGCAGTAATCCCCCGGCGGACTTCAAAGGTATCGGGAAATAAATAACCTTCCAGAAGGAAATTAACACCGGAAGGAATATCATTCAAAAAACTAAAAGATGGATCAATATTCTGCATATAATCCTGACATGCGCTGATAAATGCTTCTTTGCCGACCATTCCCTCATCTTCGAGCCTGGCAGCAATTTGCTCCAGCGTAAACCCTTCGGGGATGGTAAAACGCAAACCCTCTTCCCAGAGTACACCCTGCTGCAGGGTTTGCAAAATCTCTTCCAGATTCATACTGGTCTTTAGCAGATACCGCCCGGCCTGGAGCGTCTGGTCGTAACCCCTGTACCTGGAGTAAAGGCGGAATACAAGCTCATTATTGATCATCCCTTCATTTTTAAGCAGCGCAGCAATCTGAGCCGTGGTGGAACTGTAAGGTATCACGATCTCTTTTTCTTCATATTGCAGTGAAGAACTGACGGGTGCCAGCAGAGAATGAACACGCAGACAGGCCAGATAAGCTAATACCCCAAAAATAGCCAAAAAAATGCATAATACAATACATAAGGATTTAATCCTACGCATTAACATTAACGGTTCCCCCAGTACTGCTCAGCTTGCCCGGCCCGCCCGTCTTGCCCGGCTCCTCGCCCGCAGCTTACCCGGAGCATGCCTGGCTTACCCGCAGCTTGCTCGATTTATCCGGCTTGCCAGCTGCTATCCCTCGTCTTCTTCCGCCGGATCTTTTCCCTCAGCAAATAATCTTTCATAGGCAATTTCGGCCACCTTTTCCCATTCTTCATCGTCTTCGATGACCTGCAGCATAGTCTCGCCGTCAACGCCTTTTTCCACGCGAAAGATTACCGCATCCCCGTTTACTTCTTCCGGGGAATATTCGTCCTCATCCAGCTCGTCTTCAAGATCCATTTCTTCTATTATCGCTGTGTCTTCACCGTCCAGCAATAATTCACTTTCCCCGTTTGTTCTGCTTTGCTCGAAAGGCATCAGAATAGCATAGTCAATTTCTTCTACATCAAAATAATCCAGGACCAAAAATTCCAGACTTGCCCCGTCTTCATCAATTAGCGTGATGATCTCTTTACGTTCTTCCATTATTTAATTAGCATCCTTTCGTGACGGTTTCTTAGGCTTCCCGGACCTCAGGTAACTATCCAGGATAAAAACAGCCGCAAGTTTGTCAATAACCTTTTTTCTTCCCTTCCTGCTAACATCGGCCTCAAGCAGCGTTCTGCGGGCTGCTGCGGTTGTTAACCGTTCATCCCAGGTCAACACGGGAAGATCAATTTTAGCAGCAAGGGTTTCCTGAAAAGATAAAACTTCACGGGCTTTGCTGCCAACCGTTCCGTCCATATTTCGTGGAAAGCCCAGCACTACTTCTTCAACATCGTATTCTTCAAGATATTTTCGAATTTGCGAAAGGTCTTGCTTCAGATTTTGCCGTCTGATAACCCCCACCCCCTGTGCAGTTATACCCAGGGGGTCGCTCACGGCCACCCCGATATATTTTTCACCATAATCGAGGCATAAAATCCTCATTCTAATAACCACATCTTTCTTTTATCACTAGCAATAATAGCTGAACATGTCTTCAAAGTCAAAAAATGTTCAAAGTAAATAAAGCTAAGATCTTTAAAGTCAAAATATCTTCAAGCAAAATTCCGGACAGCTTGCACCGCAGTATCCGCATAAAATGCAGCGTGAAGCATCTACAGCGGCCCGGAACTGACCTGCTGTTTCTTCCAGGCAAAGCGCCCCCTGGGGACAGGTCTGCACGCAAGTCCCGCAGCCGACACACCAATCTTCGATCTGCAGCTTCCTTTTTTTGCCGGCGAGTTTTTTGGCGATCCCCGGCGGGGGTTTTGTCCCCCTGAAATAGTGCAGGTCCGCCTCAAGCTCATCTGAACCGGCAATACCTATGGCAAAGGAATCAAGCTGTTCAATGCCCTTTACAAAATGGATGGCTTTTTCCACATCGGCCAGGAGATGTCCCCCGCCGAGGGGCTTCATGCCGTAGACCCCGATGCCGGCTGCGGCGGCGCGGCTAATTGCCTCCAGCATTTCAGCCACCGTGCCGTCTTTGATGCCGACGCCCTTATAGTTAACTATAGGGTGGATAACATCAATTTCCTCGAATTGCGTGGCTGCCCTGGCAGCAGCAACGGTATGGCAGGAAAACCCTACCGCCCTGATCACTCCCCGGGCTTTGGCCTCGCAAAAAAAATCCAGGGCGTCTTTATGACCCTGTAATGTCAACGCTGATTCCTGTTCATGTAAAAGAAAGATTGGAATGATATCCAGATCCAGTTCCCGGCGCGCTTTTTCCAGAGAAGAGCTGGCATCTTCCCTGGTATAGGCATAAGTTTTGGTGGTTAAAACCGGCAATTCCCCGATGCTCTTGATCGCCAGGCGCAGGCTGTCATAGTTCGCATAAAGCTCCGCCGTGTCCCAGAAGTTAATACCATGGCTGTAAGCCTCGCTTAAAAGCTCAGCTCCTTCTTCCGGGGGAAGCGCAGCCTGGAGAGGGCTCAGCGTTAAAGTGCCGAAACAGAGCCTGGACACCCTCAGGCCGGTTTTCCCCAGGAATCGGTATTCCAATAAAAACTCACCTTTCCTTCTCCAACTCGCAAACCAGGTACACGCGTACCAATTCCTCAAGCAGTTCGTCCCGTTCCAATTTCCTGATTGTACTGCGGGCATTCTTATAGCTGGTGATAAATGCGGGATCTCCGGATAAGAGATAACCAACCAGCTGATTAATGGGGTTATATCCTTTTTCTTTCAGTGCTCCGTAAACTTCTTTCAAAACAAGCCGGGCCTCGTTCGCCTCTTCTTCTGCCTTCACATTGAACTTCATGGTATGGTTAAACCTGTTGCCCTTACCCTCTACCATTGTTGTCTGACCCCCCCTGCTGATGCTGAACCAGGGAAACCACCCTGGAAAGAGCCTCGGGAAGCTGCTGAGGATTTTTACCCCCGGCCTGTGCCATATCGGGGCGGCCTCCGCCTCCTCCTCCCGTTAACCTGGCTGCTTCTCCGATGAGTTTACCGGCATGGAATCCCTTTTTCACCAGATCCTGCGTTACGGCAGCTGCAAGGAGCACTTTACCGTCAGTCCGGGTGCCGAGCAGGATGATACCACTGCCCATTTTGTCCCGCAACCTGTCCAGATATTCTCTTAGTTCCTCCATGCTCTGAGCCTCTACCTGAGCGCTTAGCACCGGAATACCGAGAGAATGGTCCGTAAGCTGCAAAACGGCCTCAATCTGATGTTGAACCAGTTTTTGCGAAAATAGTTTTACTTTTCGCTGCAGTTCCTTATGGGACTCCAGCAGCTCAACCAGTTTTTCGTGAAGGCTTTCCGGTGATGCCTTGAGCAGAGCGGATGCGCTTTTAAGAAGTTCATCCCGGCCTGCAAAATAACGGTACGCACCATCCCCGGTAAGGGCCTCGATACGGCGCACACCGGCCCCAACCCCGCCCTCGGATATTATTTTGATGATCCCTATTTCTCCGGTGTGCCTTACATGTGTCCCGCCGCAAAGCTCCAGGGAATAATTGCCAATGCGCACAAGCCTTACCTTGCCGGAATATTTTTCGTCAAAAAGGGCAACCGCGCCCAAATCCAGAGCTTTATCCAGGTCTGTGAAGGATGTTTCCACCGGCAGATTGTCCCGGAGCAGGGCGTTGACGTTATTTTCAATCTCTTCAATTTCCTCCGCTTTCAGGCCGTTAAAATGAGTAAAGTCAAAACGCAGCCGGTCAGGAGCTACAAGCGAGCCGGCCTGGTTAACGTGTTCACCGAGGAGATCTTTCAAAGCCCGGTGAAGAAGATGCGTTGAGGTGTGATTCCTGGCAATATCAAATCGGCGTTCTTCATCTACTTGAGAGTTGACCTTCTCCCCTGCTCTCAAATGCCCTTCCTCTATTTGCACCAGGTGCAATATTTGTTCCCCGGGGCCGGGAAGTGTGTTCATAACGCGGGCGGTTCCTTCGCCGGTGCGTATTACACCGGTATCCCCCACTTGTCCGCCTTTTTCGGGATAAAAGGGACTCCGGTCAAGGACAAGGTAAAGTTCTCCGCCGGCGTTTTCCGCACTTACTTCATGGAGAAGCTCACCTCTGGAAAGATCTACTATGGCTGAGACTATCCCTTCGGCACTCAAACTGTCATAACCGGTAAATTCGGTAGTCATTCCCCTGACCAGTGCAGAAAGGAGGGCATCGTTCCGCCCGGCATCCCGGTTGCTCAGGGCTGCCCTGGCCCTTTCCCGCTGCTGCTCAAGGCAGCGGTCAAATTCTTTTTCATCCACGGAAAAACCCTTTTCTCCCAGGATCTCTTTGGTCAAATCAATGGGAAAACCATAGGTATCATAAAGCTTGAAGGCTGCTTCACCTGTCAGGCTGTTTTTACCCTCTGCAGACAGGGAAACGATATGGCTCTCCAGTATTTCCATCCCCTGATCCAGGGTTTCCTTAAAGCGTTCTTCTTCAAGGCTGACGACGCGTACAATATAATCAAATTTCTCGACGATTTCGGGGTAGGTCTCCCCCATCAGCTCCATAACCAGCGAAACGGCATCGCTGAGAAAGGATCCTTCTATCTGCAGGAGCTTGCCGTGCCTGACAGCCCTACGCAGGATACGCCTGAGAACGTACCCCCGCCCCTCATTGGAGGGCATGATCCCGTCCGCAACCATAAACGTGATTCCTCGCAGGTGCTCAGTGATGACACGCAGGGAGACGTCATTTTGCCCCCCCTCGCCGTAGCTGATGCCTGCCTTTGCCGCAAAATGGTCGAGCAGCGGCCTTACGGTATCTATTTCAAAAAGGTTGTTTACCCCCTGAAGAACCATGGCCAGCCTCTCCAGGCCTGCTCCGGTATCGATATTTTTCTTCTCCAGCGGTTGATAGCTCCCGTCAGCCTCTCTATTGTACTGTGTAAAGACGAGGTTCCACAGCTCCAGGTAGCGGTCGCAATCGCAGCCCACCTCACAGTTGGGACGGCCACAACCATGCTCAGGCCCCAGGTCGTAATAAATTTCCGAACAGGGACCGCAGGGCCCCTGTCCTATTTCCCAAAAGTTATCTTCCTTGCCCAGCCGGTAAATCCTTGATTCCGACAGGCCGATCTTATCTCTCCAGATATTAAAAGCTTCATCATCCTGCTCGTATATACTAACATAGAGGCGATCCAGCGGAATTTTGTAGACCTGCGTGATCAGTTCCCACGCCCAGGAGATAGCTTCCTCTTTAAAATAATCTCCAAATGAAAAGTTGCCGAGCATCTCAAAAAAGGTGGCATGACGCGACGTAATACCTACTTTGTCGATATCCGGGGTGCGAACGCATTTCTGGCAGGTCGCCGCCCGCGAGTGCGGGGGAACTTTTTCCCCGGTAAAGTAAGGCTTAAAAGGCGCCATTCCGGCACCGATCAAGAGCAACGTAGGGTCATTCTGGGGTACAAGTGAAAAACTTGGGAGAACGAGATGATCTTTTTTCCGAAAATAATCCAAAAAAATAGCTCGAACCTGGCTGCTTTTCATAAACTGCCTCCTACTATATGATCAACAAAACAATTATATCGGCAATTATCGAGCATGTCAATTAAAAGGAAAAATTAGGAGGAATTTTTTAATCATGCTGATCATGCTGTTCATCATTGCTGATCATCCTTTTTTATTGCCTGCTGCCTCTTTTCCTTTAGCGCCAGAGCGACTACCGGGTAAAAGTGCCGGACAAAGATACGCAGGATAGCAAGCAGGGGAATAACGATAATAAGACCTAAAAAACCTAGATAAAGCCCCCCCAGAAGCAGGGCGATGATCACCGTTAAAGGGTGCAACTCCAGGCTGCGCCCGAAAACCTGAGGTGCTATATACTGACCTTCTATCTGCTGAGCCACAACTGATAAGACAATGACCTTCCAAACGAGTGAGGGGTCTTGCAAAAAGGCGATGATCGCAATGGGAACAGCCCCGATCAGCGGCCCAAAATAGGGAATAACATTCGTCAAAGCGTTTAATATGCCCAGAAACAGGGCAAACTTCACGCCCAGAATCAGCAGCCCAAGGTAGATCATCACGCCAACAGATAGGGAATTAATGAAAATTCCACGCAGGTATGCTCCCAGGGTCAGGTTTATTTCATGCAGGGTGTTCTCCATATTTAAACGGTAACCGGGGGGAATAAACCGCAGAAAACGTTTTTTAAAGAAAGCGCTATCGCGAAGAATATAATAGGCAAAAAGGGGGACAAGCAAAAGGGCAAAGGTCTGGCTAAAAAGGGTCACTAAAAATTGCGTAAACGCCTCCAGGTTTAAAGTTAATAAATTCTGCAACTCCGCAATGTTTTCATCCAGGGCTTTACGAATAGCAACGGGGAAATTAAAACGCCGGTAAACACTTTCCAGTTGCTCGACCAGGAGCATTAACTTTTCAGTAAGTTCAGGCAGGGACAGCATCAGTTCCTGCATTTCCCGGATTAAGACCGGAACGATACTAAATCCAATAACCGTAAAAAGCGTCAAGAAAAAGATATAAACAATAGCTATTCCTTTAGCCCGGCGAAGCTTTTGCTTTTCCAAATAGTTTACCAGCGGGCTAAGAAGATAAGTAACAAGTATGGCGATAAGCAAAGGAAAAATTAGAATTCCCTGGATCCCCATTTATCTCTCTCCCTTGACTCCTTCGTCTCCTCTTTGTCTCCCCTTATCCCCCTCCTCACTTTGCATGTTAGCGCCGCAGGATCAGCATTTGCCGGTCAATTCCTGCAGTGTTTCCTGAAAGAGCAGTTCATCACCCTGCCGGATTGAATCTACCAGCTTCCTAGCCTCTCCCCTATCTTTTAAAGCATAAGAAACCCCTTCCGGATCGATGTAATATATTGTTATCTCGTTACCGTTACAGGCAAATTCCAGGAGACAGTCGGAACAGTAATATGTATCAGATCCTATTTTTCCTGTATTTATGCTCATACAAACCGGACAATACATGAAAAGAAAAATTCCTCCCTGCCGATTATTGTGAATTCATAATATTTATTTTTTCCAATTTGAGCAAAAAAAATTCCCCATATGTTCAACAGATGGAGATTCAACCCAAAATTTTTGCCTTTTTTTAAGACTCCGAATCCCCGCCGCTTATTATCGTTCCGCCGCCGAGGACTTCTTCCCCGCGGTAAAAAACTGCAAACTGCCCCGGGGTCACGGCTTTTTGCCTTTCCCGGAAAACCACGGTGGCAAACCCGTCTTCCGGAGGATGCAAGACAGCAGGGACGAGAAACGAGCGATAGCGGATTTTAACGCCCACCTCCAGCGGAAAACGGGGCGGCTCACCGCCGATAAAACTAAGCCCTCCCGCGATCAGACTTCCGCTGAATGTTTCCTCTTCGTTCCCAACGGCCAGCACGTTGTTTTTCGCGTCAATTTTTACTACGTACAGGGGCAGCTTCGAAGCCAGCCCGAGCCCCTTACGCTGCCCGACGGTATAGAAAGCAACCCCGCGGTGCTCGCCCAGCTTCGCGCCGGAGGTCGAGAGAATGTCCCCGGGAATAAGCGCCTGCGGATATTCCCTTTCCAAAAAGCCCCGGTAATCATTGTCCGGGAGAAAGCAGATTTCCTGGCTATCCGTCCTTTCTGCTGTCCATAGCCCCCTGCTTTTTGCCATCTCGCGCACTTCTTCCTTCGTATAACCGCCCAGAGGAAAAAGAACACCGGCGAGCTGCTCCTGGTTGAGCATACAGAGCATATAGCTCTGGTCCTTATTCCGGTCAACACCCCTTAAAAGCCTGTAGATATTTTCTTCAGGTGCGTACGCAATGCGGGCATAATGCCCTGTGGCCAGGTAATTGATTCCCATGGAGCGCGCTTTTTCCAGCAAAAGGGAAAACTTTAGGCGGCGATTACAGACAATACAGGGGTTTGGCGTCCTCCCCTTCAGGTATTCGCCTGCAAAATAAGCAACAACTCTCTCACAAAATTCGTCCTGTACGTCCAAAATATGCAGGGGTATATCCAGTTCGTCTGCCACCATTCCGGCTTCTTCAACAGCATCGGAAGGACAGTATCCCGGGGGTTTTTTTGCTGCGTTTTCTTTGGCAAACGGGTCCGCCCATAAGCGCAGGGTAACCCCTACCGGCTTAAAACCACCTTCCTTTAAAAGAAGGGCGGCCACAGAACTGTCCACCCCTCCGCTCATCGCCACCATAATTTTATCCCCGGGTCTTAAACCGAGCCTTTTAAAATAATCCAAAATAAAATCCCCCGTTAAAAAACATATTTGACTCGAGCCCAAAATCGATAATCGATGTAACAAATGGTAAAAATCTAAAACATATACGCCATCGCACAAAATAAGTGAATAACACTACAGCGAAAATTAGCAATGAGCGGTGCCACGGGGACGGTTCGAAACCACTGAAAAAGCCCTGAATTAAAGCCCTGAATTGTCAT
>CAZQXY010000047.1:0-11639 GCA_964597455.1 uncultured Desulfovibrionaceae bacterium | reverse complement strand
TCGATCATTGTTGTTTTTCCCCTGCTCAAGCTCCTGGCGCTGATTCTGATCTTTAAATTTTCAGGTGCCTTGATTCAGCCTCTGGGTGAAACCACGCTGGGAGAAGCCCTGCAGACAATGGGTACCTGCCTGTCACTGGTTTTTGGAGCGGTGGCTACGGTAGCCCTGGCCTTTTTTATCGGCATCGCGATTATTATCGGCGCGAGTAATGCTGTAGTGATGCTGCGCTAAAACAAAAAATTAAAAAGGTGAGTAAAAATGTTGAGTACTGCCGGTGAGCTAATTCGTTATATCGTCATCTTGATTTTTTTAGCCGCCCTGTTAGAGATGATTTTGCCCCAGGGGGTATTCCGCCGGTATTTACGGGTGTTTATGGGAATACTGCTCATATTAACGTTGCTTAATCCTATCCAAAAAATTATGCGGATCGCCTCCAGCTGGGAAATGCCTGTAATTGAAGGTATTGAAAATATGGAGCATAATCAGGGCCTGAGCCTTATTCTTGAGCGGGGAGAGAGGATGTACAGGGATAATATGGCGCAAGTGCCACAAGAGTACCATCAAAGAATCCATCAATTGCTGGAAACTGAGCTGGCCCGCGAATTTTCCCAGCGGTTGGTTCAGCTGGAGATTGGTATGGAGGAGAATTCTCATGACAGGGATTTTGGGGTATTAACTGATATCGCCGTGGTAACCCGGGATTTACAGCCTGCAGAGATCAGCAATACAGAGGAAAAAGTGGAAAAAGTAAAGGTTTCGGTAGATGTGATGGGGGAAAAGGGGAGCTTATTCGCAGTGGGGCATACAGAAGAAGAACCCCCGGAGAAGGCGGGTGGGGATCTTCAGGACCGGTCCGCTTCGGGTGAGCTTCGTCAGACCCGGGCTGAGGAAATAAGGAGATATCTGGCGGCGTATTGCAGTCTTCCCGTTGATAAAGTATATGTTACGATTCTGCCATGAAGGGGGTAAGAAAGGTGTCCGGGGGAAAGGTTAAAAACAGTATTTTGGTTTATTTAAATGATCTCTGGAAAGGGGGAAAGGAAGGAAAAAACAAAAATTATCTTTTATTGGTTTTACTTATTTTGGGGATAATACTGATGTTTAGCAGCTCTTTTTTAAGTTCTTCGCCTAAAACTGCTCCTTCTCAATCTCAACCGGCGCTTATTGCAGAGATATCCGCGGAGTCCTATGAAAAAGAACTGGCGGGAGCACTGCAGGGGGTTTTGGAACAGATCGGGGGTATCAGTAAGGTAGAAGTGGTTATAAACTTTGAAACAAGCGAGGAAGCCTTTTTTGCCCAGGTTCACGAGGAGAGCAGCCGTGAGACGACTGAGAACGATAGCGAGGGGGGAACGCGAGAGATAAATGAGACTACTTACAAGCAGGATTATGTTTTATTACGTGACGGGAACGGGAGCGAAAGGCCGCTTTTACTGAGTGAAAATATGCCCCGGATCAGGGGAATCCTTGTCGTGGCCAAAGGATTGGAAACTGGCCTTATACGTTTAAAAGTAATCCGCGCTATTCAGAGCCTGCTCAATTTACCGGTCCACCGTATTGCTGTTCTGCCCCTCGGGGCTGATTAGTCCTGGTTCTGAAAGGGGGTGAAGATTATAATGGATAGAAAAAAAATCTGGGTGCTCAGTGTAATACTGGTTGCGGCAGTTACCTATTTTTTTATCAGCGGGATCGAAAAAGAGATGACCCGGATCGAGATGCTTCCGGATGAAGATGTTTTTCAGCCTATGCTTGCCGATAATCTTAACGAAGATCCGTCTCAATGGGCATTTGATGATACACATACTTTTTTTGTAGAGTATCGTCTGGAAAGAGATAGGGTGCGCGGGCAGGAGATGGAGATGCTCAATGATATGATTAATAACCCCCAGGTGGGTGAGGAAGCCCGTCGTGAGGCCGAGAAGCAGCTTTTAACACTGGTAGAAATGATGGAGAAAGAACTTATTATTGAAAATATGCTCAAGGCCCAGGGTTACGCTGACGCCATCCTTTTTACCCGCAAGGGTGTTTCAACTGTAATGATTTATACCGATACATTAAGTGAGGAGGACTTTTTGCAAGTGGCTGATATGGTTTCCGCTGTAACCGGAGTGTCCAGGGAACAGGTGCAAATAATCCAGCAAAAATAAGGAATTCAATTTTTAGGGATATCTTGGAGATTTTATTTGAAAGAATAACAAGTGTTTGATATAATAACCAGAGGACAAACAGATCTTTTTTGTTCTGAAAGGAGGAAAAACAATGGGTGAAGATCGTGCTCTTCCTACCGAGCTGGGAGCAGTACGTATTGCTGATGAGGTCGTATCGATCATTGCCGGTTTAGCCGCTACAGAGATTGAGGGTGTAGCGAGTATGAGCGGAGGTATCGCGGGCGGGATTGCAGAGGCACTGGGGAGAAAAAATTTTTCCAAGGGCGTAAAAGTTGAAGTTGGTGAAGAAGAAACTTCTATTGATCTTTTCCTGATCGTCCGCTACGGAACACGCATCCCCGATGTTGCCTGGGGAGTTCAGGAGAACGTTAAAAAAGCAATTGAAAACATGACCGGTTTGAAAGTAATAAAAGTAAATGTTCACGTCCAGGGAGTTCATTTTCCTCAGCAGAATAAGGAAAAAGAAGATGAAGCAGCAAAGTAAAATTGCCGGCACTAACCTCCTGGATTTACCACACGGGAGGTTAGTGTGCTTTTTTCTTGAAAGGAGAAATAGCAGTTATGGAAATGGGAAGGCGTATCTTAATGATTGTGCTTGGATTACTGGCTTTACTGGCCGGCTTGTTTTTGATCTTAATGACTCTGGGAGTTTTTAATGAGGTTCCCTTTTTAAGCACTTTTGATTTGGAAACTTTTGCGGGTGATCTAAAGTATGCCGCCCTGGGTTTTGTTATCCTAATTATCGGTGTGTTGCTGATCGCATTTTCAGGGACAGGCGCAAAAAAGAAAGAGGGAGGCGGCAGTATTATCAGTTTTACCGAAGTTGGCGAAATACGTATATCCTTTAAAGCCATTGAAAATATGGTTTTATCCGCCTCGCGTAAAATAAAAGGTATTCGGGAAGTAAAGACGCATATCGGTTCGGTTGAACAGGGGCTGGTAATCTATATGCGCATAAAGGTGATGCCTGATTTACCGATTCCCGGGCTTGTTGCTGAGCTGCAGTCTGTTGTGCGTGAATATATTCAGGAAATAAGCGGGTCGAACGTTTCGGAGGTAAAAGTGCTGGTTGAAAATATAGCACAGGAAAAAATCCAAAAGAGTGCTCGATAAGGTGGTAAGTTCATTTGGAAGAGTTCTTAAAGTTTGTAAAAGAAAATCCCGGTAAAATTTTCGGCGGGCTGATCGGGTTGCTGATAGCGGTAATGATTGTTATCTTTGGTTTCTGGAGGGGTATTTTTATTATCCTGTGTATCCTGGCAGGTGTCCTGATCGGCGCTAGAGTTGAAGCAAGCGGCGATTATCTTAAAGATCTGTGGGAAAAGTTCCGGTTCAAGCGGGATCATTATTAACTTCCGTGCCGCCTTATAACAGGGTGGTTTTTTATTTTTGTACTTGAAGGGATGTAGCATAGTTTGAAGAGAAGATTGGCCAGAGAATGCGCACTTAAAACACTATTTATGGTTGATATAGGAAAGAATGATTGTAACGGAGCAATTTCCTATATATTGGAGGAGGCAAAAGATCTTCCCCAAAAGGAACAATTTTTTTGCCGTAAGCTTGTCTATGGAGTAATGGAAAAAAAAGAAGAATTGGACCGCATGCTTACAGGGTATCTGGTCAACTGGCAATTTGACCGGCTCGCAGCAATAGTGCGTAATATCTTGCGGCTTGCCCTTTTTGAGATACTCTTTTTGGACGGGATTCCTGCGGTAGTATCAATAAATGAGGCGATTGAGATAACCAAGATCTACCAGGACGAGGATGCTTCCCGTTTCGTAAATGGTATTCTGGATAAAATGAAAAGAGATTTGAAAGCGGATAGCGGATGTTGAAAAAGATCCTTCGCTAACGCTCAGGATGACAATTCAGGGCTTTTTCAGTGCTCTCGGAACCGTCCCCGTGGCTTAGCGGAATAACGAAAAAGACAATCTTTCGCTGTAGTGCTATGCAGTGAACCAGGCGCTTCATCCAGTCCCGACAGTGCAGCGAACCAGGCGCTTCATCCAGTCCCGACAGTGCAGTGAACCAGGTGCTTCATTCAGTCCCGACAGTATTTCGGTCCTTATGACGCAATTTTCGCAATTAATAAATATTTAACATCTTTATATTTTAAAAGGACTTTTTCGCAATTATGGCGAAGATAAACGTTAAAAAAAGTATGCGCACAAGGGAGGTTAGTTCTTGAATGTTCAAAATAGTAACAAAAAAAGTATTATCCGAAGTAAATAAGTTGATGGAAATTGAGGCGCCTCTGGTTGCCCGAAAAGCACAGCCCGGACAATTTATCATTCTTCGGGTTCGTGAAAACGGTGAAAGAATTCCCCTTACTGTAGCGGACAGCGACAAGGAAAAAGGCACTATTACAATCATCTTCCAGGAAATAGGTAAAACCACCAGAGAACTGGGAACACTGGAAGCCGGGGAATATTTAAGCGATTTTGTAGGGCCGCTGGGAAAGCCGATGGATTTGCCGTCAGCATCCGGGCGGGTTATTGCCGTAGGGGGTGGGGTGGGGATCGCGCCCGTATATCCCAAAGTAAAAGCTTTTCATAATGCCGGTATGGAGGTTATCTCTATTATCGGTGCCAAAACAGCAGATCTGTTAATTCTTGAAGATGAAATGCGTGCTGTCAGTAAAGAGCTACATATATGTACCGACGATGGGACAAAAGGCCATCACGGTTTCGTGTCGGATATTTTGCAGAAGATGCTTGACGATAAAAGCCAGAAGATCGATGAGATTATCGCTGTTGGCCCGCTGCCGATGATGCGTGTTGTTGCCAATCAGACACGCCCATACGGGGTCAAAACATTGGTTAGCTTAAACCCCATCATGGTGGACGGCACTGGGATGTGCGGCTGTTGCCGGGTTTCGGTAGGTGGAGAAACGAAATTCAGCTGTGTTGACGGTCCTGTTTTTGATGCCCATGAAGTAGATTTTGAGGAGCTTACCCGGCGTTCACGGACATACCTCGATAAGGAAAAAATTGCGCTTGAAAAATATGAACATGAATGCAGATGCGGAGGTGGGAAATAATGTCGCTGGATAAAGAACAAATTAAGGAGCTTCGTAAATTAAAAGAGAAGCACCCCATGCCTGAACAGGATCATCATGAACGGATCAAGAATTTTGACGAAGTGCCGTTTGGATATGACCAGGAGACCGCTGTTAAAGAAGCGATGCGGTGCTTGCAATGCAAGGATGCCAAGTGTGTTGAAGGATGTCCGGTTGAGGTGGATATACCGGGTTTTATTAAATTGATCCAGGAAGAAAAATTTGACGAAGGCATTAAGAACCTTAAAGGAAAGAACAACCTCCCGGCTGTATGCGGACGGGTATGTCCCCAGGAAAGCCAGTGCGAATCTTTTTGTGTGAAGGGCAAAAAAGGACAGCCGGTAGCTATCGGACGTCTGGAGCGCTTTTTGGCTGATTATGAGCTCGCCAAGGGAGTGGAGAAGCCTGAAAAACCGGCGCCGTCAGGCAAGCGCGTAGCCATTGTCGGTTCAGGCCCTGCCGGGCTTACAGCCGCCGGCGATTTGGCCAGGATGGGGCATGAAGTGGTGCTCTATGAAGCATTTCATGCTACCGGCGGCGTCCTGCGTTACGGCATTCCCGAGTTCCGCCTTCCCAAGGAAAAGATCCTGCAGCGCGAAGTGGATTATATCGCCAATCTGGGCGTAGAGATAAGAACTAATGTTGTAATCGGGAAAACGATTACTGTTGATGAACTTTTTGATGAAGAAGGTTTTCAGGCTGTTTTTATCGGTACCGGTGCGGGGCTTCCTCAGTTTCTCGGTATCCCCGGAGAAAACTACAACGGGGTTTATTCTGCCAATGAGTTTTTAACCAGGACTAATCTGATGAAAGCTTATAAGTTTCCCGAATGGGATACGCCGATAAAGCTGGACAAAAAAGTAGCTGTTGTCGGTGCGGGGAATGTGGCGATGGACTCCGCCCGTACTGCCTTGAGGCTGGGCGCGGAAGAGGTTCATATCGTCTATCGCCGTTCCGACAAAGAGATGCCGGCTCGCGCGGAAGAAATTGAACATGCCAAAGAAGAAGGAGTAAATTTCAACTTATTAACCAATCCGATCAACATCATCGCCGATGAAAACGGCTGGGTAAAAGGGATGGAATGCATTAAAATGGAACTGGGTGAGCCCGATGATTCCGGCCGTGCCCGTCCGGTACCGATCAAGGGCTCCGAATTTATCTTTGATGTAGGTACTGCAGTGATTGCCATCGGCAACAGCCCCAACCCGCTTATTCCACAAACTACTTCCGGGTTGGAACTCGGGCGGAGGGGTACGATTAAAGCCGATAGCGATGGAGCAACTTCCCGGAAGGGAATATTTGCCGGTGGTGATATTGTCACCGGGGCGGCAACGGTTATTCTGGCCATGGGCGCCGGAAAAGTGGCGGCCAGAGCTATTGATCGCTATCTGAGCACCTTATAGCATAAAAATGACCGGCGCATGACGTTATTAAGAGCGGGTTGTGGCTTTTGGCTGGTAAAAACCTGAAAAAAACGGCTGTGTATTAAAATTTAAGGAGGTTCTTTAAATGGCGGCAAAAATAATTTCCGGTAATGAAGTCGCGGCAGAGATCAGGGCGGAGTTAAAGGTAAGAGTAGCAGAATTAAAAGAGAAGGGTATTGTTCCCGGTTTGGGTGTTGTACTGGTAGGCGAGGATCCTGCTTCAGTATCCTATGTAACCAGTAAGGCAAAAGGTTCTCAGGAAATAGGGATGTTTGAAGAGACGATCCGTCTGCCCGGTGATGTAGCCGAAGAGGAAGTATTAAAGGTAATCGACAACTTAAACAAAGATCCCAAATTCAGCGGGATTCTTGTCCAGCTTCCTCTGCCCGCCCACATCGGTGTAGAAAAAGTAATCAATTACATTTCCCCTGAAAAAGACGTTGATGGATTCCATCCCGTTAATCTTGGCAAACTGCTAAGAGGCGAGCCCTGCCCGCTGCCCTGTACTCCCCATGGTGTACAGCAGCTTCTGGTTCGTTCCGGCAACGATCCTTCCGGCAAGCATGTTGTTGTCTGCGGGCGAAGCAACATTGTGGGCAAGCCCCTTGCTGCAATCCTGATGCAGAAGGCCAAAGGCGCCAATGCGGTTGTTACAGTGGTGCATACCGGTGCCAAAGATATAGCTTATTATACAAAACAGGCTGATATCCTCGTTGCTGCGATGGGCCGGCCCCAGGCGATCACCGCTGATATGGTCAGAGAAGGTACAGTAGTAATCGATGTCGGGGTAAACAGGATTCCGGATGCATCGAAGAAAAAAGGTTTCCGCCTGGCGGGAGATGTGGATTACGAACCGGTAGCCGAGAAAGCTTCCTTTATTACCCCTGTCCCCGGCGGGGTGGGTCCAATGACAGTTACCATGCTTCTTTACAACACGGTAGAATCTGCAATCAGACTCAGCCAGCAGTAGTTAAAGAAGGGAACCTTTAGAATGAGAACGGAGATCGCTATCGCTTATCTTCCAGGCTGTATCCTGTAACTGATGGCGGTTGGCGATCTCTTGCTCTTCTAAATATTTTCCTTTGATTCGGTTATTGGGGGAATAATAAAGTGGCAGCAAAAATCATTAAAGGAGAACAGGTTGCCAGGGAAATACGGGAAAAACTTATAAGTGCAGTTGCTGCTCTAAAAAAAGAAAAAGGCATTACTCCCGGCCTGGCAATTATTGCTGTTAGAAGTCCTAAAGCGCAGATTCATATTGCCCGTTTAAAAGAGAGAACCTGTCGCCATCTAGGTATAAAATGTCAAACCTTTTATCTGCCTGATACAACATCCGATGAAGAGATAATCTCCCTTATTAAAAGGTTGAATTCTGCAAAAGATATTCATGGTATTAATATTCATCCCTTTAATGATCCTTTAAAACATACACGTATTTATCAAGTTGTTGACAGCAGCAAAGATGTTGAAGGTTTACACTATGAAAATATGGGACTATTTTTTATCGGGGACGGGGAACATCTGATAGCGCCTTTCATGGCAAAGGGAATTATGAAGATGATCGAGTCCACGGGGGTTGAGCTGAAGGGAAAAACGGCCACAGTAATCGGCCGGGACAAACTTTTAGGCAAACCGATAGCTTTGATGCTGTTAAATAAAAATGTTACGGTAAGCGTCTGCCATTTACAAACCGCAGATCTTTCTCAATTTACAAAGAATGCCGATATCCTGGTTGCTGCTGCCGGACGCCCGCATCTGATCAAAAAAGAGATGGTTAAAGAGGGGGCTGTCGTGATTGACGCCGGTGAAAACCGGGTCGGCTCTTATCTAATCGGCGATGTGGATTATGAAAATGCCCGGGAGGTTGCCGGTTGGATTACACCCGTACCCGGAGGGGTTGGGCCCGTATCTATCGCCATGTTGCTTGATAATTTAGTAAAGGCTGCAAAGGTTATATGAGCAAAGCAAGTATTTTTACCGTTTCTCAGGTTAGCAGTTATTTAAAAAGCCTCTTAATAAAGGACTGGCTATTACAAAATATTAATATCATTGGCGAGATCTCGAATTTTAAACTGCATAAACCTTCGGGACATATGTATTTTACTCTCAAAGACAGGCAGAGTATTATACGCTGTGTTTTTTTCTCAGGCAAGAATAAAAATCTGCAGTTTCCTCCCGCTGAGGGAATGATGGTTGTAGCGCGCGGGAATATTTCTCTTTACGAGCGCAGCGGCTATTATCAGCTTTATGTTGAAGAATTAAAACCAGAGGGTATCGGAACACTTTATCTCGCTTTTGAACAACTGAAAGAAAAACTGCAAAATGAAGGGCTATTTGACGAGAAATACAAAAAGCCCCTGCCCCTTATTCCCAGGTATGTCGGCCTGGTTACTTCTCCTGTAGGAGCCGCCATCAAAGACTTTCTAACAACTTTAAAGCGCAGGTTTCCCTGTGTACAGGTAATATTTTTTCCAGCCGCTGTACAGGGTGCAGAAGCTGCGCCCCGGATCATTGAGGCTTTGCGCAGGTTGGACGCATTGCAGATGCTGGATGTGATCGTCTTAACCAGAGGAGGGGGCTCGCTGGAAGAGCTCTGGCCGTTTAATGATGAAGCTCTGGCAAGGGTGATCTTTAAGATGAATACCCCTCTGGTTAACGCGGTGGGGCATGAAACGGATTTTACTATTGCTGATTTCGTTGCCGACAGGAGAGCTTCAACTCCCACCGCCGCCGCCCAGCTTATTGCTCCTGAGAAAGGCGAACTTATACACCGTCTGGATATGCATGAAAATCGTTTAAGAAACAGGATGTTCAGCTGTTTACGAGAAAATAACATGGTGCTCAATAACCTTGCACGGGCAGCATTGCAACAATATCCCCGTGATATAATTAATCAGGGTCAGCAGCGTATTGACGAGCAATGGCAGCGGCTGATGAGAATAATTGCTTATAATATCAAGCTTAAAGGAGCCGAAATTCGCAGCTATGAAGAGAAACTCGGAGCGCTGAGCCCTTTAAAAATTATGGGACGAGGGTATACTTTTGTTGTCGACGAAAATAATAGGGTCCTCAACAATACGTCCAGACTGAGGGAAGATCAGGATATCAGAGTTGTTTTTTATGATGGAGAGGCAAATTGCCGGGTTCGGAAAATAAAAAGGAAAACGCCTTTCGATAATCAATTAGAGCGCTGATCATTGAAAAGAGGTTTTATTGTGCACGAAGAAGATATTTTAAAGATGACCTATGAAGAAGCCCTGAAAAAGCTGGAAGAAATCGTCGAGAAAATGGAAAACGAAGAGTTCTCTCTTGATGAATCGCTGCGGCATTTTGAAGAGGGTATAAAAATAACAGGCCATTGCCGCAAGCTGCTGACAGAAGCGGAATTTAAAGTGGAACAGATTCTGCAAAACGGGGAACTGCAAGAGTATAAAGAAGCTGAAGAGGTTTAAGACCATGCATTTAAATATATTATTGGAAGAAAAAAAAATCCTTATCGATACAGCGTTGCGGTCCTTTCTGCCGGATGAAACAGAATATCCTGCAAGCATTCACCGGGCTCTGCATTACAGCGTTTTTGCCGGAGGAAAACGGTTCAGGCCCATTTTAGCGCTGCTAACCGCAGAGTTATTTTCTCAGGATTGGCAAAAGGTTATCCCGCCTGCCTGCGCTCTGGAGCTGATCCATACGTACTCGCTTATTCACGATGACCTGCCTGCAATGGATAATGACGACTACAGAAGAGGCCGGCTTACCTCCCACAAGGTTTTTGGGGAAGGCCTGGCTGTTTTGGCAGGGGATGCGCTATTAACTCTGGCCTTTGAAATATTGGCGGGTGTAAAGGAAAAATGCAACGGATATGCAAGCGGATACTGGAACGATGTAAATGCGGAGGTAAAGTTAAAGCTAATTTTTGAAATAGCTGCGGCTGCAGGGGTAAACGGGATGATCGGCGGCCAGGTGGTTGATCTGGAATCCGAGGGGAAATGTATTACCCCAGAAACGCTGGATTATATAGAGCGCCAAAAAACAGGAGCGCTAATCACAGCAGCGGTGCGCCTGGGTGCACTTGTCCCGGGGGCCGGCCGGCAAGATCTGTACAGATTAACAAAATATGCTGAAATACTGGGGAGCGCTTTTCAGGTTGTCGATGATCTGCTGGATATAGAAGGTGACGAAGCAAAAATGGGTAAGGCAAAAGGCATGGATGCAAAGAACCAGAAGCCTACCTGTGTATCCCTTTACGGCCTTGATGGTGCAAAAAAACGTAGAGAAGAGCTTTACAACCTGGCGCTAAAAGAGCTGGGCGGTTTTGGCGACAAAGCTGATGTTTTACGTGAGCTTACCCATTTTATCTTATACAGGGATTACTAACTCTGCATTGAGTTAGGCGATAGGTTATGCTATAATTTTAATCAGGACGTAGGTGGTGCAGTATCCTAGTTGGCACATCGTTTTTGAAAACGGGCCTAAAAATCCGTTAAGGGCATATCGATGAAGTTCCTGGTGCTGGCTGCCGAAGCCCAGTCGGGGGTTGGTGCTGGGGGTTAAGAAGGATGGGGCGATCTACAAAGGCATGTAGGCGTTGACCCTGCCTTCGTGGAGACCTAAGTTGGTGGCGCATTGCCGACAGGCAAAAGGTTACGGCTTAGGCTTGAACCTGTGTGCGGCAGATACTGTGCACAGTGTAGCCTGCCTTGAGCGGTTCTGGGGGAGAAAGGTACATCCTTAGGAAACCAGCGCTGCAAAAGAGGATAGAAAACGCCAAATGTGTCATTGAGGAAAACTCCTAGGCTGTTTTTCCGGTGAGAAGCCCTGTGGGGATTAAAGTGTGGTCTGAGTGGTAGTCCAGCCCTGCCGTTGGCAACACGGCAGAGATGCCCTTAAAAGGAAACTGCCTGCCTGGTGACGGACAGGCGGGCATTTGGGAAAACCTGCTGGACCTTAAGCCGCAAAGTTTACTCATAGGGTTACCACTTATGTCCTTTT
>CAZQXY010000046.1:0-11871 GCA_964597455.1 uncultured Desulfovibrionaceae bacterium | reverse complement strand
GCCCCCCTCGCCCCCTTGGGGAAATGCAGCCCTGCCGGGTAAAAGTTGCTCCTCGAAAACCTTAAAAAGTAACGCACGCAGCTTCTTCCCCGCCGCACCGGAGTTCTGCTCTGAGGAATCCCCCGGATAAACTCCGAAAGCACCTGCAAAATCCGCCGCTTTCCCGGTGTCTCCTCCTCCGCTACCCTGCACTAAACCCTTCGGGAAAACCCCATCCTTCAGGAGAACTTCTTCTTCCGGCTGGCCTTTGCCCGGCAAGCAGGGAAGGAAAGTGTTTTCTTTAAGCTCGCCCCCCTCGCCCCCTTGGGGAAATGCAGCCCTGCCGGGTAAAAGTTGCTCCTCGGGGGCTTCCCCTGCCAGGATACTCAGGAACTGTTCTTTTAAAGGCAGAGGAAGTTCTTCCCACTGTGCCAGGAATCCGGCGGAAGAAAAATCATCCCCAAATAGCTCCTGCAAAGCCAGCTGCAAGCGTTCCAATAAAGGCCGGCCCGCATCCTCTTCGCTCCGGGAATCCTCCTCCGGCTCCCCGCTTTCTTCAAGATCGGAAAACCCCCGTCCCTCTATGCGCCGGGAAGGACCCTCCTCAGGCTCAGGCTTCAAGGATACCAGAGCAGATGAAAGCCCGGGGGTATATATTCCGCTTAATATTGCGGAAAAGTCACCATGCGCACCGCCGCACGAGCCCCCCCTGCCGCCTGATGTTTTCCCCGGGGAGACAGCGCCGGGGGAAACGACTTCAGTAAACATGCTTAATCACCCCCTTTCGGTGCCTTGATGTAGCTGTAAAGGGAAATTTCATCATTAAGAAGCTGTTCCCGTTTAAGCTCCTCCCTGTTATAACCGGAGAGGTCCTTCTCCCTGAGCTTCTCCAGCACCTGGCAGCGCCTCCAGTTCTCAACAACCTCCTGGCGCTGCTGTTCCACTTGATTCTCGCTCCGGCAAAGCTCCTGCTGCTTGCAACGGAAACGCTCCTGCAAAAACACCCGGTAGCTTTCCACAGCCCTCAGGGCAAAAAGGTTAAGCTTCTGCTCCTGCTCCTGCTGCCCGCGGCTGAGCTCCATCACCCTCTGCTCATCCTGCTGCAGTCTTTCCAGCTCTTTCTTAATCTCCAAAAGCTCCCGCTGCCTGCGCCCCAATTCTTCCGCAGCCGTATCTTTCTCGTCTTCCCGGTAATCAAGCAGTTTTTGAAGCCTGAATTGAAAGGCCATACCTGTCCCTCACTTAATTAAGCATCTGTAATATATTTCGCCCGAAATCTGTTTTTGTTAAGGAGCGTGGAAATATTTTAATGTTGCTCCCCCTGCTTTAAGGCAGTTCATGCTTTAAGGCAGTTCATTAAAAAGCCCCTTCAACGCTCCGCTGCTCTCTTCCCATGAAACACCCACGTTCATACCCTGCCGGAGAAAAGCCTCCATCCTATCCCGGTAAGCGATGGCCATATCCACCTTCGCATTAGAACCTTTTACATAAGCCCCGATGTTGATCAAGTCCTCGGAATCCCTGTAAGCAGCCAGCAGATCCCTTACCCGCGAGGCGCGGTTTTTATGCTCTTCATCGATCAGAAAAGGCATCAGCCTGCTGACACTGCTCAGAATATCAATAGCCGGAAAATGATTCTGTGCAGCCAGTTCCCGGGAAAGAACAATGTGGCCGTCCAGTATTCCCCTTACGGCATCGGATACGGGCTCGTTCAGGTCATCACCATCCACCAGGACAGTATAGAAACCTGTGATCGAACCATGTTGCGATGTCCCGGAGCGTTCCAGGAGCCTGGGTAAGGTAGCGAAAACCGAAGGAGTATATCCTTTTGTCGCCGGGGGCTCCCCGATCGCCAGCCCTATTTCCCTGAGAGCCATGGCAAAACGGGTAACAGAATCCATCATGAGAATAACCTTTAATCCCTGATCGCGAAAATATTCCGCAATAGCAGTTGATACGTAAGCAGCCTTTACCCTTTCCAGTGCAGGCCTGTCTGAAGTTGAGACAACCACTACCGAGCGCTTCAGCCCTTCAGGACCCAAATCGTTGTGGAGAAAATCACCCACTTCCCTGCCCCTTTCACCAACCAGGCCGATAACGCTGACGTCAGCGCTGCTGTAACGGGCAATCATCCCCAGCAGCGTGCTCTTCCCTACTCCGCTCCCGGAAAAAATGCCGATCCGCTGCCCCTGTCCGCAGGTTAAAAGAGTATCAACAGCCCTGACCCCTGTTACCATGACCTCAGAGATCAATGTCCTTTCCAGAGGATTGGGGGGGGCATTTTCCACCGGCAAAGAGACAGAATGTAAATTATTAATTTCAAAATCCTCATGGAGCGGCCTTCCCAGCCCATCAAGGACCTTCCCCAGAAGGCCGGATCCGGCTTTTACAAAAAAAGGCTCACCCAGCGCCTGAACGAAACAGCCGGGTCCGACTCCCCTCGTGTCACCCAGAGGCATTAATAAAGCCCTTCCCTGGCGAAAGCCTACCACTTCCGCTAAAACGGGCCCTGTATCCCCGGTTACCTCCACCAGGCACAACTCCCCTACCGGGGGGCGTATTCCGCTCACTTCCATTACCAGCCCGATAATCTGCGTGACCCTTCCTTTGATATTTATTGACGGGCTGACGGAGATTTCCCGGTAATACTTTTCAAAATCTATCGTCCAGGTTTCCAAGCTGCAAGCCTCCGACAATGATCATAAATTTCCGCTATTGCTCTAAAGACCATCTTTTCTGTGACCGGGACATTTTAAAAGTCGTATTCCGCTTCCTGCATTACATTCTCGCTCGCGGAAGAAGCGAGTTTTAAAAGTTTTTTGGAGAGGATCTCCAGTTCTTTCTGCAGCAGCAGCTCTGCCTGAGACTCCTCCGACTCCACTCTGCAGCTGCCCAGAGGCATTTCCTCATCCGCATGCACCTCAAAGGATACACCATTTTTTAAGCGCCCCTGCAACCTTTGAAAGTTCTCCTGGCAAATCTTTGCATCCGGGGGGCTTACACGCAGGATAATATTCTGCCCCGCGGGAAGAGCTTCCATAGCTCTATAAATTAGCTGCAGGATACAGCTTGAATCAGTCTCTACCTTGTAATTCAAAAGCTTTTCCGCGATTGCCAACGCAATCCGGACAATCTCCGGCTCCGCCCGGGCCAGGATGTCGAGCCGTTGTTGCTGCGCCTGTTTCAGAAGCTCTTCGGCCTCTTTCCGCAGTCCGGCTGCTTCAAGCTCACCTTTTTTTAAACCCTCCGCGAATCCTTCCCTCCGTGCTTTTTCTTTAAGCAGCCGGGCTTCCTCCCCGGCATCCTGCAGCAGCCTTAAGCGCTCCTCTTCAAATTCTGCCCACGCTTTTTTCAGGAAGGCCTCCGCCTGTTCCCGGGGGTCAACCTCTGCAAGGGATGCTGTTTCCGGGGAAGGAGTATTTTCCATTTCTTTTTTCTCCGGGAAAGGAGGGCTGTATACTATCGAACCCTTAACATCAAGGCCGCGCAGTATCCTAGATGACAATGGCATCTTCTCCACCCCTCGAAATAATTATCTCACCGGACTCGTCCAGCCTGCGAATAATAGCCACAATCCGCTGCTGTGCTTCTTCTACCTCGCGCAGCCTTACGGGGCCCATAAATTCAAGATCCTCCTGCAGCATCTCCGCAGCACGTTTGGATATATTGCGGAAAATGCGATCCTTTACCTCTTCGCTGGCTCCTTTAAGGGCCCTGGCCAGATCTTTGCTCTCCACCTCGCGGACAACGCGCTGGATAGAAGCGTCATCCAGAGTAATAATATCCTCGAAGATAAACATACGCTGCCTGATTTCATCGGCCAGTTCGGCATCCTCTTTTTCCAGGTCCTCCAGGATGAGCTTCTCCGTGCCCCGGTCAACACGGTTGAGGATATTCACCACCGTTTCCAAGCCTCCCGCCTGTGTAAAATCCTGCTGGAAGACAGCAGAGAGTTTATCGCGCAGTACTCTTTCCACCTCTTTGAGAATCTCCGGCGACGTGCGTTCCATAAGAGCAACCCTGCGGGCAATATCGGCACGCATCTCCCCGGGCAGGTCTGATAGAACCATCGCCGCCTGCTGGGAATCAAGATAGGATAAAATCATCGCGATAGTCTGAGGATGCTCGCGGCTGATCATATTAACAAGCTGTTTAGGGTCCGTATGGCGCACAAATGTAAAAGGCTTAACCTTTACCTGCTCTTTCAGACGCTTAATAATTTCAACCGCCTTGTGGCGGCCAACGGTTTTCTCAAGGAGTTCGCGCGCATAATCCACCCCTCCCTCCAGCATGAAGCGCTGGGCCTGTCCGATAAGCATAAATTCATTCAGAACCTCGTCCCGCAGATCTTTATCGACACGGCTCAGGTTTGCTATCTCCATCGTAACAGCTTCAATTTCCTGCTCCGTAAACTGTTTTAAAATGCGCGAAGACAACTCCGGCCCCAGGGACAGGAGCAGAATAGCCGCCTTTTTTTTCCCGCTGAGTTTCTCCTCTTTGGGCAAAATAATCCTCCTCACATCTCAATCTTCAACCAGCCAGGATTTCAAAACCGAAACAGCGACATCGGGGCTTTCATTGATCATTTTTTTAGCCTTCCCCAGCACTGTTCCCTCAAGAGAAAAACCCTGAGAAGGTTCTTCCTCTTGAGCCTGCATGACCAGCAGCTCTTCCAGCGGCCGCCCTTCAGGTTGGAAAAGATCTCTTTCTTCTTTAAGGCGGCGCTTTCTCCTAATTGCCAGCACGATCAGGATCAGCACTACCAGAACAGCCCCGGCGATAACGGCCTGGCGCAAATAATTATGCTGCGCTTGACCGGGATCAGCATCGGCAAAAATAGCATCCAATTGATCGCTAAAACTGCTGTCAAAATCCATACCCTCGACGTTAATACGGTCTCCCCGTTCCTCATTAAAACCGATAGCCGAAGAGACCAGAGCGTTAATCTGTTCTATCCTTTCCTCGCCGATGCTGTTATCGCTGCTGTCAACCACTACGGAGGTATTTATACGCAAAATCTTTCCCGGAGCGGTGATCGTTTTTTCAACGCTTTCACCAATCTCATAATTGATGGTCTCCTCCTGAATTTCATGGCTGCTGTTTCCGCCCGGGGCCACCCCTACATAGCCGGGGTAGTTTGCCTCCCCGACTTCTTCCGGTCCGGGGCTTTCTCCTTCATAGCTTTCTTCCCGTATATGTGTGCTGCGGGGAACCCCTGTATCATCATAAGTAATAACTGTAGTTTCCCGCGAATCGAAATCCATATCTACCGTCACCAGCGCTAGGGCTTTGCCCGGGCCAAAAACCTTTTCCAGCATGATCTGCAATCTGTTCTCCAACTCATCTTCAAAAGCACGCTTCACACCAAGCTGGGTAAGGGCGGAATTGGCTACCACAAGATAGGGATCCGCGGAGGTAACCGCATCGTAAAGAATATTGCCCTTGGAATCAATCATAACGACATTCTCAGGCTTGAGATTCTCCACGCTGGAAGCAACAAGACAGACAATCCCCCGCATCTGTTCTTCCTCCAGGGGTACCAGGGGATTCAATTTCAGGTAAATCGCCGCAGAGGGCTCCGTTCTTTCTTTCAGGAAAATACTGGGCTCGGGGAGGGCAAGATGGACTCTGGCTTGGCTCACCGCATCGAGAGAGGTAATCGTCCGCCGGAGTTCCTCCTGCAGGGCGCGCTGCATCTTTACCTGGCGATCGGAATCGGTCATCCCAAGGCTCTCCTCGTCAAAAAGCTCAAAACCAAGGCCCTGGGCAAAAGGCATCCCTTTTCCCGCCATCTCAATCCGCAGCTCGTCGGCCTTGTCCTGGGGAACCTGGATCTCCGTTCCTAAATCGTCCAGCCGGTAGGAAATCCCCTGATCACGTAAAAATTGCAAAATGGGGGATGCCTGGGTCTGCTCCAGGTTGCTGTACAGAGTCACATACTGCGGCCTGGAGAGATACTGCATAAAAAGCAGAATAGCAGCTAGCAGCGCTGCCGCCAGTATTATCACGACAACCTGGCGGGAACGCCCCAGCTCCTTCCAGCGACCCAGCAAATTGTTCCCCTTGCTGCTTTCTTCCTGGTTCCCCTTGCTGCTCTCTTCGATACTATTTTCCCTTTCCTCTGCCAAATACCAACACCTCCGCCGGGCCGGACACTCGCTTCAAGACATACCCGCGCTGCAGGCTTCCGTACATGCGCCAGCTCTCCTGCAACCGGCACCGCAGGCAGGGTATCTCGCGCCAGAACAGGCTGTGGCTGTATCACCCTCATTTTTGCCATGGAGCAACTGCCGGCTGCAAAAGCTATTTCCTTTGAAGTAACCCGGTTACGTTTATTTTAATTCTAAATATCTACAGAATATCTGCAATAGATCAGCACTAGATCTACCCACCAGATCTGCACTAGACCTGCATGCGGGTTATCTCTTTATAAGCTTCAATTATTTTGTTGGTCACCTGCACGGTAAGCTGCAGAGAAAGGCCTGCCTTTTCAACAGCTATCATTACCTGGTGCAGGTCCTCTATTTCCCCGGTAATAAGCTTGCTGGAGACTGCTTCCGCTTCAAGCTGACTCAGATTTACCTTTTCCAGGGCATCCTGCAGCAGTTCACCAAAATTAACGGCATCGGGATTCTTTTTTTCCTCTTTGGCCGTTGAGGGCAGAGGTACTGCAAACAGATTGTTGATACGCATCTCCATCTCAATCACCCTTTATCCTGTTTTTTTCGCAGCTAACCCCGTCCAATCTCCAGGGCTTTAAGATAAAGGCTTTTGGCGGTATTTATAGCGGTAGTGCCGGCTTCATAGGAGCGGGAAGCAGTAATCAGCTCCGTCATCTCCTTGGCCAAATCGATATTGGGATAAGCCACAAACCCTTCCTCATTCGCATCCGGGTGTTCGGGGTCATGTTCGAGACGGGGAGGATGAGGATCTTTAACTATGGCGGCAACCCTTACACCCTCACCCCGAAACCGTGGAGAACGCTGCACCTGTGTCAGCCTCTCCTCAAAAACCACCGTCCTGCGCCGGTAAGGTCCGCCGGCAGCGGTCCTCGTTGTCTGCATATTGGCCAGGTTGCCGGCGATAACATCTATTCTCAGCTTTTCTGCCGTCAAAGCAGAACCGCTGATCTGAAAAGAGCGAAAAAGCCCCATTTTTATCCCCTCCCTACATTGATAACATTACGCCATTTGGTTAAGCGTTCGCTGACTGTCTGGGCTAAAATGTTGTAACGCAACTGATTTGTAACCAGGTCCATCATTTCCCGATCGAGATCAACATTGTTTCCGTCAGTACGCATTGCGGTATCACCCTCCACCCGCACCCGGGGTTCTTCCGCCTGTGCCCCCCCCGCCGGTAAGTGCCCGGGGTTTGTTCTTTTCAGGGACAATCTTGCCCGGTTTAGTTCTTCACTAAACTCAATATAAGACCTTTTATAACCGGGGGTATTGAGATTGGCGATATTTTGGGCTGTCACCTTCTGCTGCAGTGACGCTCTGTCGAGACGTCCGATCAGCGCCCCGGTTAAAGGATCATTCCAAAACATCAAATCGCCTCCTTCACAAAAAATATCTTTTCCTAAAGATAACAGAATGTAGCATAATTACATCTTCAGCCAAATGATTCGCCAATAAATTGGAAAATCCTGCACATGAAGTAAAAAGAATGCAAAATAAAGACGATTCTTCTAAAGATTTCATTTATTATATAGAAAAATAAAAAAGCCGGCACTTAACAAGCATCCGGCTTGAAAAAATCCTCATCCTTGAGTATTCTGAAAATATGAGCTGTACCGCCTCTTAACTGTACCGTCTCTTAACTGACGTTAGAGGCCGTTTCCAGCGACTGTTTCCAGGCATCACGCAGCTCCGAAAGCATTTTCTCCGCCTGATAAAGAGGTTCAAGATCCTTTTTAATGTTCGCCTGTACCAGTAGCTGATAGATGTAATCGTAGAGCGTGGCCAGGGATTCAGCCACCCCCCCTGCCTTATAATCCAGTGATGCTATCAGCTCGAACACTATATCCTGAACCCTGAGCAGGTTGGTATTGCAACTTTCAAGGTCCCCCTCGTCCAGGGCCTTCATGCCCCGTCCGAGAAAACGCAGCGCCCCGTCATAAAGCATTAATAAGAGCTCGCCCGGGCCTGAAGTTTCAACCTGCATTTTCTTGTACTGCGTATAGGGATTAGCCCTCATAAATAAGTCACTCCATTCTTTTCCAAACCCAGGCTTCAGCGGCGCGTATCGATAAAAAGCCCAATAATATTCTGGATCTGCGCAACCATATTCAGTATTTTCTCGGGCGGAATCTCCTTGATAACCTCATTTTCAGCGAGATCAACGACTTCAACCATAACCCTTTCCGAATCTTCATGAATGCGAAAACGCAGGCCGGTATTGAAAGTCTGGGCTGCAGCATTGATCTTTTCCACTTGTTCCTGCAAACCCTCCATATGAGTGCGATCCCATTCCAGAACCTTCTGTTCTCTTCCCAGAACTTTATCCCGCTGCTTCTGCACGGGGTCCTGCCTCTGGCTCTCCTGCACAACAGGCTTCCGGGTCAGGTCATGAATTTTGTTTAACTGTAAGGGATCTACTCCGTCAACTTTCACCTCTTTCACCTCCTATCTATTTGCCACACAGCGCTGTTCAAAATGAATTGTTAACTCTTTCCCATCTCCCTTCAATATTCTTATCGAAAAAAACATCAAAAGTTTAACCGCTTCCGCAAAATAAAGCGTTTTTTTATTGTCAAAAAAAGAGCTCCGGCCAATCCAGGAGCCCATTAATTATCATATTTCCCATATAACAGCAGATAACAGCTATCAGTACAAACACGTCATCAAAACTTGAATTTAGCCACAGCTTCGCTCATATCGCTTACCAGCCCCTGCAGATCGGTGGCGGCATTGGCAATTTCATTCATTGTTGCCGTTTGCTCCTCCACGGCGGCGGATACTTCTTCGCTGCCGGAGCTGATCTGGTGCGTGGCAGAAGCTACATGCTCTATCTGATCAACAATCCCCTGTATTTGCCCGATGATTGCTTTAAGCACGTTACCCGCTGCAGATACCGCTTCGGTGCCGTTTTCAACATCCTCTGCGCTCTCGGCCATCCTTTCGGCAACATTGCGGGAGCCCGCCTGGATCGATTCCACAATACCTGTAATCTCTTCTGCGGAAGATGCAGACTGTTCGGCAAGTTTGCGCACCTCTTCTGCCACTACCGCAAAACCCCTGCCATGCTCGCCAGCCCGGGCAGCTTCGATGGCGGCGTTGAGGGCCAGCAGGTTGGTCTGACCGGCTATACTCTTGATACTATCGACGATATCTCCAATATTATCCGCCTGGTTGTTCAGTAAGAAAACGTTTTCCTTAAGCTCAGAGACGCTTCTGGATATCTCTGACATTTGTAAAACTGCTTTTTCCACAGCTTCATACCCGCCCTGTGCCTTTTCAGATATTTGCAAACCCAGTTTATGCATCTCACCTGAACTCTCACCCAGGCTCTGGGCACTCCCGGAAAACTCATTGGCTGTAGCGGAAACTTCTTCCAGGCCGGCGTTCATCTCTTCAGATGAAGAAGCCAGAGACTCACTTGCATCTTGGACTCTGTCCGTTCCTTTTCCAACGGCCAAGAGCATCTCCCTTAAGGATTTCTGCATTTTATCGAAGCTTCTTGCCAGAACTCCGACCTCGTCTTTCAAGTTAAGTGTGTAAACAGGTAATTCATTGGAAAAATCTCCGTTGGCCATGTTGTCGGCAAACAAGCCGGCGTCCTTGAGAGGAGCTGAAACAGAGCGGCCAACCCACAGTGCGGACAATACCCCCAGGATAATCCCGCCCAAAGATAATGCCAAAATAATATTCCTCAAGTTCCTGACACCTGCAAGGACCTCGCTTTCAAATGAACCTATAGCCAAACTCCAACCGGTTTCCCCTATGGGACAGTACCCCATAATGCGGTTTTCCCCCTGGAAATAATATGCTTCTACGCCATGTTCCCCAGCCACCATTTTATCTATAACCCGGGCCAGTCCCTCGTAATCGGGATCGGTTTGCGCCATCTTTCTGAAATCCGTCTCATCATAGATAAAATTCCTGTCGTTATGGGCTATTGGCAATCCCTGCGTATTCATTATAAATGCATACCCCTTCTCCCCAAATCCCATCTCATCGGTATAATTGCTTAAAAAGGCGGCATCCCTGTCTCCAAGAATAGCGCCTTCTATGGAATTACCACGGTATATGGGGACTGCGGAAACAATAAGCATTGTGTTGTCAACACGGTTAATTAAAGGATCCGAAGTATTGCCCTCTCCGCTCATCGCCTTCTGGAAGTATTCCCTGTCACCAACATTCACTCTATCCCCGCTGCTGAGAATCATATTTCCGTGGTTGTCGATAATACCTAATTCCCGAAAATTACTTCTCTGCCTTTCCTTTTGGATGATGGAGAGCTTCTCATCCATTTCCACTTCAGGGGAACTGATAACTTCGAGGTTGGCAATCACCTTTAAAATTTCAAGATCCCGTTCAACATCGCTCTGCATTTTAGCCGCACCTTCTTCGGAGAGGTCGAGAAGCGCACGTTTCGCCTCATTTTCGACAGCATTTGAAGATGATGTATAAGATACTATCCCCATCCCTGCACAGACTATCAAAAGAATAACAATAAAAAATGCTGCAATCTTTTGCCCAATGCCTTTAAAACGAACTTTCAACATTCTCTTCCTCCTTCACGACAATCATTTCAGTTTCGCCATTCCTTCGAATAATTTGGTCTACGGATGTTATAAAGTAATAAGTAATAGCCAACCCCCTTTTATAGATAATACCTTTCTCCTTTCAATTTAGTTATCGGAAGGGCAATGATTTTTTTAACCCCCTTTTTCCGATTGACTGTGTTAAACTTATAGATTACACTATTAGTAAGGAAACCATTTTCTTACCGCGGGGGTAATGCAATATGAAAACCAAAGTAACATCCAAGGGACAACAAATAACCATCCCTAACCATCCCTAAGAAGATTAGAACTTCCCTTGGCTTAAAAAAAGGTGATGAAGTGGAATTTGAAGCCAGTGGAAAGGGATATTTGTTGAAAAAAAAAGCCGGGGTTTCGCCCTTTGATAAGTATCTGGGCTACCTTGACTCCAAAAAGGGAAACAACCCCGATTCGATAATCGAAGAGCTGCGTGATAAATGATTTGTGCCGCAGATACCAACATCATTCTGGATATTCTTATCCCCGGCTCGCTTTATCAGGATGCTTCTAAAAAACTTCTAGATGAATCATCCCGGAACGGTTTAATAATTATTTGTGATATCGTCTATGCCGAACTTGCCCTGCAGTTTCCCGGTATTGATGATCTGGACACATTTCTTCTGGACACAGGGATAGAACTTGTTCCTATGAACAAAGAAGCGCATAAAGTAGCAGCCCAAAAATGGTCGATATATAACGCCGCGCGAAAAAAGAGCGCCTCAATACAATGCTCTTCCTGCGGAAAAGAGCTTTTTATTGCCTGCAACCAATGTGGTAATCGGATTGCGGTCAAACAGCACATTCTCAGCGACTTTATCATTGGTTCCCATGCCCTGAAAAATGCGGATTTACTGTTAACCAGAGACCGGGAATACTATAGAACTTATTTCCCGGAGCTTAAAACTTCTTCATATAAATCAATCTCTTGAACGTTTATTGCACTTAAGCAACGAAAAAGAGCTCTTCATTTAATAAGCAACAGCCAGTTCCCTGCCATCCTCTTCCACATAAACCGGAATTAGTGGCAACATTATATCGATTATGCAACCACGAGGCAAGAAAATATAATAGCGAGCCATTTGCGATGTGCTCATTTTTTTAATTTTAATTAGTAATAATCATTTACA
>CAZQXY010000045.1:0-11888 GCA_964597455.1 uncultured Desulfovibrionaceae bacterium | reverse complement strand
TGGGGGAGACGAGTTTGCCATTATTCTTCCCCAGACCGGTGAAAATGTGGCAAAGGAGATTGTTGGCCGTATCCAAAAATTAGTAGATGAATACAACAATAACGAAAAAACCATACCACTCAGCCTTTCAGTGGGTTATGCCTCCGCGGACTATAATGCAGAGGGCTCAGAGGGTTCAGGTAGAATAATAGAAATTTATAAAAAAGCCGATAATAATATGTATAAAAATAAATTCGAGCGCAGTGATGAAGTTAAGAAGGGCTTAATTAATTTCCTGATTAGCTTGCTCGAGGAGAGAGATTTCAGAAGCAAAGGGTACGAAAAACGGCTGCACTATATGGCGCTGCTCTTGGGACAGGCTATCGGCATGCCGGCCAAAGAGATGGATACGATCCTGCTGCTATCGCAAGTGCACGATATCGGCAAGGTTGGCATAAACAAAGAAATAATCTTCAAGGAAGAGGAACTTGATACCAGCGAATGGGATGAAATAAAATCCCACTCCGAAATAGGCTATCGCATCGCCAAATATCACTCGGAGATATCATCTGTTGCAGATTATATATTACAGCATCACGAACACTGGGATGGGAGCGGTTACCCCCTGGGCTTAAAAGGAAATAACATTCATATTTACTCCCGTATTATCTCTATTATTGATGCCTACGAGGCCATGAAAAGCCCGCGTCCCTACCGGCCGGCCCTTAACCATGAAGAGGCGATCGCGGAGTTGAAGAAGAACAGGGGCATACAATTCGATCCCTGGCTGGTAGATATTTTCATCAACCTGGTAGACGCAGAGCGCCTGATCAAGTGAATATGGAGTGAAGCAAGCTGTAGCTCGCTTTCAAGTCCCTACATAGAGAAAGAGATAAAGACAGGGATAGAAAAGGCAGAAGTTGATAAAGGCTTTTCTGTGGTTTTCTGGCAAATATATGCGCTGGTTTACGATCATATCATGCTGCATTTATTGCCTTACCGCCGCCTTCTGGATGCCGCGGCGAAAAGCCTTAATCCGCAGAGCGGCTGGCATATCCTCGATGCAGGATGCGGCACAGGAAATTTTCTTTATCATCTCCTGCACCAGGAACCAAAAGTAAAGGCTGATGGGATAGATTTTGCACCGGCCATGCTGCAGCGGGCCGGCCTGAAGAGTAAAAAGGTCATCAACTGGGAGCACAGGGTTACCCTGCGGGAAACAGACCTTAATACCTTTATTCCGTATAACGATGAGGTTTTCCAGGGAGCTGCCTGTATCAATGTCCTGTATGCTGTTAAACGTCCCGATTTGTTGCTGAAAGAGATCCACAGGGTATTAGAAATAGGAAGCAAACTGGTACTTGTTACGCCGCCTTTTCAGCCGAAGATCGGCCCGGTTTTCATAGAGCATGTCCTTCAAATGAAGGAAGGGAAGCCGTATTCGTGGCCTTTTTTCCTTAGCGGCCAGATCTTATGCCTGGCTCCGTGGCTTTTTGTCTTTATAATTTTAAATATGTTTATAAAGAAACAGGATTCTTTCCATTTTCTAAAGAGGGAAGAGCTCATATCCCTGGTTGAAGAGTGCGGCTTTGAACTTTTATCACTGGAAAAAGTATATGGAGACCAGGATTGGTTTCTGGAAGCTGTGAAACCGGCTCCTGATGAAAAAGAGGAAGGGTTCTTTTTCAACATTTGAGGGGGGGAGAAGCATTGCCTGAAGTGGTGATTACCGGCCTGGGTTCTGAGCGCCCAACGGGGTGGGAAATGATAATTTTTGGAATGCCTTGTGTGAGGGTAAATCCGGCATTCGGCGTATTAGCCGTTTTGATCCTTCAGAATATTCTTCACAGATTGCCGGGGAAATTCCCCTGGAGTGGATAAAAGAAGCAAAACCCGGCACGCAAAACGGTAGGGGAAGAGGCACCCAACTGGTTATTATGGCTGCGCATATGGCGCTGCAGGATGCTGGGATTAGCCATGAAGGATTTGCCTCCTTACGTTCTGGTATCTGGGTGGGTATCAGCACGTCTGATATCGGGGTAATGGAAACGGAGTACGATTTTTTTAAAGAAAACGGCTTTACCAGGTCCACTACTAATATTCATTCTTCTTTCCCTCATGCCGCCGCCAGCGAGCTCGCCTTCGAGCTCAAATGCCCGGGGAATGTGGTGACCGTGTCCACTGGTTGCCCCTCAGGGATTCTTAGCATAATTTACGCAGTAGAATCTATCCTCAGTGGAGAGACAGATCTGGCTTTAGCCGGGGGAGGGGATGCGCCGTTATCTCCCCTGGCATATGCTTCGTTTTGTTCCTCCGGACTTGTCCCTTCTACCTTTAACGATGATCCCCAGATTGCATCCAGGCCTTTTGATGCCCGCAGAGACGGGGGCGTCGTTTCTGAAGGGAGCGGGATGCTGGTACTAGAGAACGCCGAACGTGCATTTCAGCGCGGGGCAGAAATCTATGCCGAGATTACCGGATGGGGCATTTCCAATGCTGCTTCTCCGAAACATTTAAAATCATCAATTGTTTCTTCAATGTCCCAGGCATTACGAAAATCCAGCCTGAACCTCACTAAAGTGGATTATATCAGCGCCCATGCTCCTGGAGATAAATATATAGACAAAATGGAAGTAAAGGCAATCAAGGAACTCTTTGGGGATTATGCTTATAATATACCGGTTAGCTCTATTAAATCAATGATCGGTAACCCGTTGGCCGCTTCAGGCCCTTTACAAGTGATTGCAGCCGCTCAGGCTATTCAAAGCAAATTTATTCCGCCTACCATAAACTATCGGTATCCCGATCCGCACTGTGATCTTGACTGTGTTCCCAACAAGGGTCGCGTGGCCAGGGTTGATACGGCGCTTGTAAATATGCACGGTATCGGAGGCTCCAATGCATCGCTGGTGGTTAGAAGATACGAAAGGTGAGCGCAATAATGGAACTTCCATTTATTATTGAATGGCTGCTCGGGATAACTGCGGCGGCAAATATAGTTTTAGGTATTGCTTCCTATCGAAAGGCCCCTTTGGCACTGATAAACCGGCTATTTTTGGGTTTAGCCGTGAGTAGTGGCATTTGGGCGTTATGCGTAATGGCTATTGTTATAAAAAATGATTATGAAGGTTTGCTGCTCTGGATCAGGATTTCGCATGCTATAGCGGCAATAATCCCTTTCTTTATAAATGTAGTAATTCATGCTTTTAATGAGGAGAAAAATTACCCTTGGGTAAAAGTATTACCCCTTTTGTTTTTCAGTTTAGCGCTGGCTGCAGCAAGCTTTACTCCCGCCATAGTGGCGGGTCTTGCACTTCCGGTTGAAAACAAGGAGCTTATTTATGGCCCTTTTTTTCCGTTATATGCATTGTATTTTGGTGGAGCAGGGGTTTATATTATCTATAATCTTTTCCGTCAGTTGCGGTTTTCGCGAGGCATGGCTCGCTACCAGATCCGTTTTTTTATAGGCGGTATCTTTGTTTCCTTTTTGTTAGGAGTTCTTTGCAATCTTTTTTTCCCCCTGCTGGGTATAAGAGCAATCGACCTGCGCCCTTTTGGCCCGGTTTTTACTCTGTTCATGGTTGCTTCCATTTCGTATGCTATTGTGAAGTACAGGTTAATGGATATCCGTTTGGCATTGCGCAAGGTTGTTGCCAATATGTTTACGATCGTGCTATTGGCGGGTGTTTTTATATCATTACTGCTGGTTGCGGAAAAAAATTCACAGGGTTTCGTTGAAGCGAATATTCTTTATTTTATCATCCTGCCGATAATCCTGACCGCGTTTTTTTACCAGCCTGTAAAAGACCAGATCCAATTCCTGGTTAATCACATTTTTTTTCGCGGATGTTATGACTATTACGATACGATGATTGAAGGAAACCAAGCGATGATTTCCATTTTAAATCTGGACAAACTCCTTTATTTCCTGGTTGATAAAATGGTAAACACAATTTCTATCGAAAGCGCCGTTTTTTTTCTCAAAGAAGCAGATGGTTCGTTTACCCTTGCTGCTGAGGAGTACCTGAAGCTCCCTCCGCCTGTGCAGGCTGACGGCTTACTGAAGTGTGATAATCCTCTTGTGAATTACCTGCAAGAAAAGGCTTCGATAATGTTGTTTGCCGATCTAAATGAGCTGAGGGATGCTGATAAACGGGAACTGCTTTCCAGAGAAATGAAAAAGCTGGGCGCTGAGGCTGCAGTCCCGGTATTAGTGGAAGGAAGGTTGGAAGCGATTTTGTTCCTCGGTTACAAACAATCCGGGGATCCCTATTCCAGAGAAGATGTGCATTTGTTTTCTGCGCTGGCGCTGCAAGTAGCCGTTGCTTTGAAAAACGCCCAGTTGTATTACGAGATCCTGAGTATTAAACAATACCTGGAAAATATTCTTAGAAACATGGGCAACGGGTTAATTGCTGTCGATGCGCAGGGAAGAATAACTACCTTTAACAGTTCGGCAAAAAAACTGACGGGTATCCTTCCGCACAAAGAAGTGCTGGGCAGAGATGTTGAGAAAGTCCTGGAACCAGTGCTATCCAGTGCAATTTTGCATACTTTAAAAAGCGGCCGCAATATAAGTGAGGTTGAGATAGAGCTGCACTCTGCTCCGTCTTCATCCTTTTTATGCTGCAGTACGGCCAGGACAGGCTCGCTGGGAACAGGGGAACAAGGAGCTATTATGGTCTTGAGCGATTTAACCCGGATTAAAGAGCTGGAACGCGAGAAAAACCAGACTGAGAAGCTGGCCTCCCTGGGAAAACTGGCTGCGGGGATCGCGCACGAAATTAAAAACCCGCTGGTTTCCATTAAGACGTTCGCAGAGCTTCTGCCGGAAAAATACGATGATTATGAGTTCCGCCATACTTTTTCCCAAATTGCCATCGGGGAAATAGAGCGTATTAACAAGCTCATCATGGAGCTGCTGAACTTTTCCAGGGACAACCGGCCCAGTTTTGAAAAAGTTGATATTTGGGAATTGGCGGAGGAAGTTCTTTTGCTTTTATTCCCTCGCCTGGACTCACAGAAAATCCGCCTGCACAAATACTGCCACGGCGATCTCTTAGCTGTGAAGGCGGATCGGGAGCAGATGAAACAGGCGCTCTTTAATATTTGCGTAAATGCGGTTCAGGCGATGCCCGACGGGGGTGAACTGTGGGTTGAGGTATCCGCGCCGGTTAGCGATGCAGCGGATAAATTAAAGATTATGATTAAAGATACAGGACCCGGAATTGCGCCTGAACGGCGAAACCGGATTTTTGATCCATTTTATACAACCAAACCTGATGGTGTGGGGATGGGTTTAAGTATTAGCCACAGGGTTATTACAGATCACGGCGGGAGTGTGCAGTTTTCCAACAGCAGCACCGGTACTGTTTTTGAAATCTACCTTCCGCTGCCGGCTATAGAAGGGGGAGAAAAGGTTGAAACTGGTTCTGTTCGTGTCTTTCAGAAATAGCAAGCTTGCCGGCACAATAAAAAACTATCTTCCAAAGAACTATTCTTTACTGGAAAGAGAATATGCGTCTGCGTTGCGGTTAATTAAAAAAATACCTGCAGGCATCGTTTTAGTCGATATTTCAAGCAATAATGCCCTCCCCTGGGTAGAAAACGCTCTTCGGGTGCGGCCTGATTTAACTTATCTGGCAGTTGGGGAGCATGAACAGGCCGTGCTCTCTGAAAACTATTTTTTCGACTTCATCCCTTTACCCTGTAGTGCCGGCCAAGTAAAGAAAATATTCGATAAAGCCTGGGAAAGGGCTCAGCTAAGTTATAGTGCGCAAGATCTGCAAAAAAAGCCCTTTTCTAATAACCCCGGGGAATACTTCCATGAAAGGTCTCGCTACCGCCCGTTATCATATGCAAATCAGGAGGAGCGCATTCTCTGCGATTTTTCCAGGGCCCTGGGCAGTAATTTTAATAGTGAGCGTTTGCTGGAACTATTTATGGATTCCGTTGTCGGGCTCGTTCCCGCAGCAAAAATTTCCATCCTGTTAAAAGACAATAGCGGCGGCCGCAGCCAGGGCAAGGGCAATTATGTCGTTTTCGCACAGCGGGGTTTGGACCCGCATTTTTGCTCCGGTTTAAGCTTCAACCCGTCTTCGGGGTTACTTTCCTGGCTAATTGATGAAGGGCGTATTTTTATTGCTGCTGAAACATCGGACACCGCTGACTGCCTCGCTGCCGAAGCGCTGCAGGAGCTGCTGATGCTCCAGGCAGAAGTCTCTATCCCGCTGATCGCCCTCGGGGAGCTGCTCGGGGCTTTAAACCTGGGACCCAAAGTAACCGGTGCTCCCTTTTTCGCAGCGGAGCTGGAGATACTGTATACCCTCTGCGGAAATATTGCGCTGGCTCTGCGGGACAATGATCTCCACCACCAGGTAATTAACCAGAAAACATATTTTGAAAACATCCTGCAGCGCATGAACAGCGGGGTTGTAGCGATTAACAGCGAAAACCGGATTATCACTTTTAATTCCCGTGCGAGTTCCCTGCTCCAGCTTGCCAGGGAAGAAGCAATGGACAGTGACCTGCGCCTGTTGCCCAGTCCTTTGGGAGATTTGCTTTACGATACCTTAATAACGGGGAAAGCGATTTCAAAAGAGGAGTATACGCTGCCAAAGGGGCGCATCCCCCTGGAAATAAGCACTTTCCAGCTGCCGGATTCCGCGGGGGGTGTTCTTGGAAGTGTGATGATCTTTGATGATATCTCGGAAAGGAAACAGCTTGAGGCGGAACGCCGTCAATCCGATCAGCTCGATGTGCTCAATAAATTTGTCAGCCAGCTTGCGCATGAAATTAAAAACCCCATGGTTGCCATTCAGACTTTTTCTGAACTTTTGAGGGAGAAATACGATGACAGTTCTTTCCGTGAATATTTTACCTATACCGTTCGCCAGGAATTAAAACGGTTAAATGAGCTGGTGGAACAGCTCATCGCCTTTTCCTCGCCCCTTTCTTACAAATATACTGTTGCTGATATCCATGAGATTTTGGACCTGGGGCTCTTGCTGCTGCAGGAGCAGGGGATGGGGCAGGAGACCACAGTGGAGACGTCATACTGCAAAGGAGGTTTAAGTGTCAAGGCCGATAAAACCCTTTTAGCCAGAGCGTTTTCTTACCTTTTTCAACATTCCTTCAAAGCTCTGGAAAAGGGCGGAACGATCCGGATCAATACTTCCTTTGAAGAAAACCTCTTTACGGATGGCGGGGTTCGCATCAATTTCTGCGATCTTCAAACAAAGATTGCGCAGGAGGATCTGGAAAAGCTGTTCGATCCATTGAGTATGCGCCTGAACGGTTATCTTTCCCTGGGGCTGCCGGTCAGCAGGAAAATAATCGAAGACCACGGAGGGCAGATCAAGGCGCAGCGCAGGATAGATAAACACCTTGAACTAGAGGTATTATTGCCGAAAATTAATGGAGAGGGAGGAGAAAAAGGTGCGTAATGCCCCCAGAATACTCGTTGTTGATGATGAACTTGGCCCCAGGGAAGCGTTGCGGATGATCCTGCGGGACGATTATGAGGTCGTTACAGCGGGTAACGGCAACCAGGCCCTTGATTACCTGGACAGTACGGAATTCGATCTTGTGATCCTCGATATCAGAATGCCTGATATCAGCGGAATTGACCTTCTGGCTAAAGTTAAAAAGAAAGCCCCGGAAACGGAGGTGGTAATGATCACCGCCTATGCCTCCGTGGATACAGCGACCAATGCTCTGCGTAACGGTGCGCTGGATTATCTGATCAAGCCGTTTGAGATCAGCGCCGTGAGGGAGGTTGTTGAAAAAGGCCTCTCCCGCCGGACATCTTTTGCAGCTACCAAAAACAGGCTTAGTGAACTTCAGGTAACCAATGAATCGCTCAGGTATGAGATCGAGCAAGCCTACAATAACATACAGAAGCACTACATAGAGACGGTGCGCTCGCTGGTGGCGGCGATCGATGCCAAGGATTCCTATACCAAGGGCCATCAGGAGAGGGTTGCCATGTTTTCCACGCTATTGGGCAAGGCGTTGAACTTACCCCGGAGTGAATTGGATTTGCTGCAGCAGGCGGCCATATTGCATGATATCGGAAAGATCGGCGTACCTGAGCCGATTCTCCGTAAAACCACGAAACTAACCATTGAAGAGTTTGAGATAATTAAACAGCACCCCGCTATCGGTGCGGAGATCATCACCCCGGTGGAGTTTTTAAAAGATGTCGTTCCGATTATCCTGCATCATCACGAAAAATATGACGGGACAGGCTATCCAGAGGGGATCTGCTGCGAACAAATTCCGCTGGGCGCAAGGATAATCGCGGTTGCTGACGCTGTCGATGCGATGCTCTCCGATCGCCCTTATGCCCGGGCAAAGTCCCTTTCCCAGGTCAAAGAGGAGTTGATCCGTTGTTCGGGAACGCAGTTTGATCCCGAATTGGCGGAGATCGCTTTAAAAATAAACCTGCCGCTGCTCAGCGTCAAGTAAAGTGCAAATTCACCGAATAACAAATGCCTACAGAAAAATAAAAAAATGTGGCCTGATCACAAAAAATATTTAATTTTAGTCTTTACTTTCTATTTAAGTTGTGATATAAATAATTTAATCAGAAATATTTACCAATTATTTGAGGGAAGGAAATTACTTCCTGACCGACAAAGGCAAACCATCCGAAAGGATGGGGCGCAAAGCCATGGGTCTAAGGTTCTTTAATAAGGAGCTAAGATCGCCAGGTTGCCGAAGACAGGGATTTTTTTATCTATCTTTGTTGTCCTTGATCGCCCTGATCCCCGGCCTGGCCGGGGTTTTTCGGTTTGTCGGTCCCTTTTGGAGGGACAGGCATGAATGGCAAGTCAGAAATACTGACCGGAAGATTACTTGTGATTGCTCTAATCATTGTTTTTATCCTGATGCTGGTATTAACTTTTTTCAATCCTTATTCCCAAGAAAAAGGTATTGTCGGCAAGAGTAATATGTACCGGTATGAAAGTCCGCTAGCTTCGATTGCAGCGACAGGGGAGGATGATCCTTTAGCTCCGGTAGTTCCGGCAGCCCCGGTTGTAACAGCGGGGATAGATGATCTTTCCGGGATTTCCGAAACAGAAGCGGATGACGTTCTGCCTGATGCTGCCGGCGCCCTTCCGGCCCCTGCAGTCAAAACATATTTTTCCGGACAGGCCTACACCAGAAATCTGCGTGTGAACGTCGTAGTAAAAAATAAAGGCAATAGTCTATCTTCAAACATCCGGCTGGAAGTCCCTCTGTTAGCCGAGCTTGAATCCCCTTACCAGGAAACTGTCAAAGAAACCTTCAGTCACAAACCGGTTGAAGTTAAGAGGCTGAGTAATAACAACCGCGTTGCTGTTTTTCAGTTAGACCCACTCCTTCCCGGGGCAAGTGATACGATAACCCTGGAATACTGCTTAAATGTTTACCCGCTAAATCTAAAACAATTGACGGCAAACACTAATTCTAACAGTCTATTTCCGCAAAAATACCTTGGACATTCCGAAAAAATTGAGAGCAACCACCCTGATATTGTAAGAAAAGCACGCGAGCTTACGGCAGCGTGTAAAACTGATCTTGAAAAGGCGCGCGTCATCTGCAGCTTTGTCATTTCATATTTGAAATACGATCCCCATTCCAGCTCGCGCAATGGGGGGGCGCTAACAGCTTTTCGCAACGGTTCCGGGGTATGTGAGGACTATGCTTCCCTTTTTGCCGCGCTCTGCCGTGCGTCAGGGATCCCGGCCAGGGTGGTAAACGGCTATTGTGACCCCAAAGGTAAGGGAGACATCTGGAACCTATCCCCCGGGGAAAGGTTTCCCCTGCTGGGCTACCGGCATAGTTGGGTTGAATTTTTCCTCGACGGCAGCGGTTGGGTCCCCGCCGATCCTACTATGGATATCCACAGTGGAAATATAAAATATTTCGGCTCTCTGCCGCAGGCAAGTCATCTGGCACAAAACTATGAGGATATCCCTCTGAAGGTCCGCTATAAAGGCGCTCAGCTCTCCATTAATTGGGAGGAAGAACTTGTTGGTCGTTAAATTACCTTGCCCTGCAAGGGGTCTGTAAGGAGGATTAAACCCATGGATAGGGAGATATATGTGGCCAGACAGCCAATATTTACTAGAAATCAGGAAGTGTTTGCCTACGAGCTCTTGTACCGTTCCGGGGTTAACAAATTTTATTCCAATTTAAACGGGGATCAGGCTTCCTTTGAGGTTATTACCAACAGCTTTCTGCTTATTGGCCTGGAAACGCTGACCAGGGGCAAAAAGGCTTTCATAAATTTTACCAAGAACCTGTTAGAAAATGATGTAGCCACCCTTCTTCCCAATGAAGCTATTGTTATTGAGATCCTGCAGGATATTGAACCGGACGAAAAAATTTTAAACGCCTGCAGAAAGTTGAAAGAACTGGGCTACTATTTGGCACTGGACGATTTTTGCTACAATAGGAAATTTTTGCCGCTGATAGACCTGGTTGATATTATCAAAGTAGATTTTTTAAAAACCGAAAAAAAAGAAAGAGAAGCGATTATCCAGAGGATTGGTAAACCCAAAATACATTTTCTGGCAGAGAAAGTGGAAACCAGGGAAGAATTTACTCAGGCATTGGAGATGGGTTATTCTTACTTTCAGGGGTATTTTTTCAGCAAACCCCTGATCCTTAGCGGAAAAGATATCCCCAGCTTCAAGATCATCTACCTGAAAATACTGCAGGAAATCAACAGGCAGGACCTGGATTATGACAGGCTTGAAGACTATGTAAAAATGGATGTTTCTCTTTCATACAAGTTGCTCAAGTTTATCAACTCGTTATCCTTTGGTTTCAGAAATGAAATCCGCTCTATTAAGCAGGCGCTTGTCCTTTTGGGTCAAAAAGAGCTCAGTAAATGGCTATCCCTTATTGCTTTAAAAGGCATCGGCGATAACAAACCGGACGAGCTTATCATAACGGCGATCTGCAGGGCAAGGTTTTGCGAACTGATTGCACCCAGGGTTGGCTTGAAGGATCGCAGTTCGGACCTATTCCTGATGGGTATGTTTTCTCTCATTGACGCTTTTCTCGACCGGCCCTTACCCGACATATTAGCCGAGCTGCCTATATCCGATGATATCAAACTTGCATTATCGGGCAGCGATGGCAGGTTCAAAGATGTGTATGAACTAATCTTAGCTTATGAATCGGGTGACTGGGAGCAACTGCAGTTCAAGACAGCGCTGCTGGAACTTGCGGAGATAGACGTCAGAGAGTGCTATCTCAATGCGTTGGAGATGTCCAATCATATCTTTTTTAGGAATAATCATGAATCAAAAACCTATACAAATACATTTAAAAATCACGATTTAATTATCAGGTGAGGAGACATCTTCCTGACCGATAAAGGCAAACCTGTCGAAAGGCAGGGACGCAAAGCCATGGGTCTAAAGCCCCTCAGTAGCATAATATTAATGGGCTATGACTGCCAGGTTGCCGAAGACGGGATTTTATAATCCTTAATTTGTGCTAACCCGGCGCCGGCGCCGGGTATTTGTTTCCGGCTACCGAGCTGGAAGGTATCATTAAACCCCAGTATAAAGGTGGGATAAAAGATGTTTTCAAAACAGCTGCTGAAGGCAGCAAACAGCGGAAGGCCGCATCTGGCTGCCAGCGAACCCGCCAGGGACCCCACATCACTTCATAATAAGAAAAAAGAACTGGAAGAAATCGCTGCCGAAACTTTGACCAGGGTGATCGATTCGGTAGACGACAAAATGGTGCTGGATAAACTCGACTCCTTCCAAAAAAAACAGTTTAAGGAACAGATTTACGACACGTTGTTACAGTTACTGGAGGAGAGCAGTCGTCACCTCTCGCAGGGCGACAAGCAGAAGGTCATTCAGTATGTATCCGATGAGATTTTTGGTTATGGTCCTATA
>CAZQXY010000044.1:0-12325 GCA_964597455.1 uncultured Desulfovibrionaceae bacterium | reverse complement strand
ATTATGCCGGCTTGCTGCCGCTGACCGATGAACGCTTCGCTTCCGAAAGGGGAACTAACCTTAAACCTTTGATTGAAGATCCCCCTGAAGTTGAGCCTCCCCTGGCAGAGCTGCCGTCGCACTTTTCCCCCATGAAGCTGGACGTTGCGCCGGGGGCCTTTGACCTTCAAGGCTTATTTGTCGCGATTTTCGGGGACGGCCAGCCTCTGACAGAGGATCTGGAAGAACAGGTGCCCACAGGGGTAATCATTGTAAACCCGGAAAATGGGGAATACGAATGGTTTCTGAAAAATAAAGACAAACCGCGGGCAGGCCGCTGGGGAGACGGCCTGAAAAGAACTGTTGACGTCAAGTTTGACCGGGAAGGACAGTCCATATATGTCCTTGATTTCGGCGTCATGGAATTTACAGACTTCGCCCCCAACGCCATTCCCCGGACAGGGGTGTTGTGGAAGATAGAAAAAAGCACAGCTACAGAAGGCAATGAGCGTAACAATAAAGGGGAAACCAGGGAAGAAGACAACAAAGAAGGCAATAAAGAAGAAAGACGGGAAGAAAGAGAAAGAGATAGGCAGGAAAATCAGGAGGAACCGCCACGCGATACAGAAGAAATACCAGAGGCACCCGGCGAAAATGAACCAGAAGCCCCTGAGCAACAACCGGGGGAACCTGAGCCTCCTGAGGAACCTGAAGCCCCTGAAGAGCCCGGGGAACCTGTGCCCGAAGAAACTGAAGAATAAAAACGGGGCATGCTTGAACTAAAAACGGGGTCATGCTTGCATTATTGCATTTCAAAGCCTAATGTCTGGCACTACAGCGAAAGGTTGCCTTTTTCGTTATTCCGCTAAGCCACGGGGACGGTTCCATCGTCCCCCCATTGCTAATTTTCGCTGTAGTGCTAACTCAGCAACTTTATGGCAAAAATTATGTAAGCCTGACCCCTTATGTTTATGTATTGAGGAGAACATGATCTTGGCCAGGAGTTCGCTTTCCGTTTTACGCTTCCGGGCAGTCATAATTTAATAGCCTGATGGCAAGCTGCAGTTGTAAACTCACCTCGGCATCTTTATAATCCAGCCCCGTTATCTCCTTAATCCGGCGCAGCCTGTACTTCATCGTGCTGGGATTAAGATAGCCTTTACGCGCTGCCTTTAAAACGTTGCCGTTATATTTGTAGTAAAGATTCAGCGTTTCAACCAGCTGGGTCCCATGCTTTTGGTCATATTCCACCAGAGGCCCCAAAGACTTTTTTATAAACTTGGCAAAGCCCCGGGAGTTTATCTCAATTAAAGAAAAGATACCTAAATTATCATAGCAGATAACCCTGTTTTTCAACTTCAAAGATTTCATAATGCCCAGGGTTGTTATCGCGTTTCGGTAAGATAAAACACACTTTTCCAGACGATCGCAATGTGTACCGAGGGCAATCCACCAGTTCCCGCCTTTAACCATCCCCGGCAAACGCTCCTTCAACAGATCGACCAGGAGGCGTGCGCCGTCAGGCTGTTTTTCGGGGTCATAAACAAACATCAAGCTAATATAGCTGCTCTTCGTCACAACGACGACATTCGGGAAAGAATTCACACAAAATTCCCTAATTTCCTGATACAATTCCGGCCTGCACCTGCATTTCACATCCGGCTCAATTTCAAGCGCAATTATCTGGTAGCTTTTTTCTAAATCAAAGCCCAGCTGCAGGGCACGGTGTTGCACCCAGTCATTCGATTCAAAATTTCCCTCCAGAACATGTTCTACAAAGTTTTCTTTTAAACGTTTGGTTTGCTCCACAGCAGCCCTTTCTTTCAACATCTCCAGCGCCGTGATTGTCGCCCCCTGTTCCATGGCTGCACGGTCCACTTGCTTAAAATTACCCTGATCGGATACCGCAGTAAGCAGCCCCAGTATCTGCTCCCCCGCCACGATAGGGACCAGATACTGAGTTCTCCCCGGCCCCAGAACGATCTCCACGGGTTTCCTGTCTTGAAAAAGATCTTTTCTCTGCCGGCTGTAACTGTTGTCCAAGATTAAATCCTTCCCACATAAAAACGACTTCGTATCCCTTTCGTTTTGCACCGTTTTTACTTTTATATTAAAGTCTTTATCCTCAATTTGCACCGGGCAGCCAATGAAAGACGCCAGAGTGCTGCATATCGCTTCAATTCCTCTTCCTCCTAAAACAAGTTCTGTTAATTTTTTATGGATTACTGAGGATTTTTCCAACATCTTTTGCTGTTTTAACAATTTTTCATTCACCTGCTCTAATTCCTCAACCTTCAACTGCAACTTTTCATCAACTTTTTCGTACAGCCTGGAATTTTCCAGGGCAATACCCAGCTGCGTACCCAGGATAATCAGCAGCTCCCGGTCATCCTCTGTAAAAGATTCTTCCCCGCTTTTATTGGCAGCCAGTAAAGCACCGATTATCTTATTTTGAGCAATAAGGGGTACCCCCAGCAGATTCTTTTTTATTGCCGAGAAACCAAAAAGATCATCAGCCTGAAACTGGGTAGAATTTCGATTAATAATCTCCCCTTTTTCGAGAATTATTTTTATGACTCCCCGGGGCTCATACACCTGATCTTCAATTAATTTCTCCTGAGGTTTTGCTCTTTGGCTTAATTCCTCAAATTGATTATAATGATCGTAATATGTATAATGCTTAACAATTCTTAAACCAACGCCTTTTTCTTCCTTCAAGGCCAGCATGGCCTCCCTGGCAGACACCAGTTTTTTGGCACATTTTATAAACTTCAAGGGTAAGCTCTCAGAATGTAACTGCGAATTCAAAATTACAGTAGCTTCGTTTAAGATGCGCCATTGTATTACACGTTTGTGTTCCTTCAATAGTTCTTTTCTTATATTTAAACAACCAACGTTGCATTCGTTTTTATTGCAATCTGCCTTTACGCCAAAACGGTCGAATTCCGGGATCAAGGTATCTTGAATGTTATACTCGTAACCATTTTCTACCATACGTACCTCTCCCTTCTCCACAGGAGACGATGAAGGACAGGTTGATCATTCTAGCAGATCCGGCTCGTATGCAGGAAAAACGCGCTGCATTTAAATACTGCATGCTGCTAAATACTGCGTGCTACCAGCCATCACGTAGAATATCCTCACAGAATTTGCCCCATTTACTCTGTGCCTCCAGTATAAATTCTGCAAGCTCCCTGGCCACTCCCCCGCCCCCGCCCTTTTCAGTAATCCAGTGAGCAGCTTCCATAACCTGTCTTTTTGCATTGGCAGGAGCAACAGCGAAACCAACCCTTCTCATTACCCCAAGATCGATTACTTCATCGCCGACATAACATACCGCAGCATCTGTAATATTTAATTCTTCCAGTAAAAGCTCATACCGGGCAATTTTTTTAGTGCTTTCATAATATCGCTTTATCCCCATCTCTTCCATCCTCAGGGCATAAGCTTTGGATTTCCTGGTTATGACCGCCACTTCAATCCCGCAGGACATGAGAGCATTGCAGCCGAAAGCATCTTCATGGCAAAAAATGCGGCTTCTTATTCCCTCCTCGTTGTAAAGCACGGTATTGTCGGTCAATACCCCGTGAACGTCGAAGATTATCAGCTTTACTTTTTTTGCCCTTTCAACAGCCTCCGCCATATTTTTTGAAGTCATCTCTACTCTCCTTTGCCGGAAATCCTTTTAAATAACCCTTAATATTTAAGCTGATCTGTATGCACCCTTTGGAAGCGCCAATCTATTATTATTATTAAACTTAACCAATATGACAAATTGTTTAGAATTTTCTCCCACTTATAATAAATCTATCCTATCAAATTGCCAGTGTCAAGATGAATTTTGACAAATGCTGTCAGCGGGGCCGGTTTAAAAGAAAAAGCTTGCCGGGGACGCTCCTCTGACAGAGCAGGTCCCCGTTAATTGGTCCTGTGTCACCAAAGGGATCAATCCCGCCTCTGCGTCTAATACCTTATGCTATTTTCCCTTCAGCTTTTAATTTATCGACAACCATCTTTCTGAGCTCAACCTTATTAATTTTAGAACCTCCGGCCAGTGGAAAGGCATCCACGACTTCCAGCCTTTCCGGAAGCTTAAACATAGCAAGTTTTTTACTCTTTAAGTATTCAAGCATCTCTTCAAAGGTAAACGGCTCACTGCCGGCCGTCGGAACAACAAAGGCACAGGCCTTTTCGCCCATAATCTCATCCGGCATGGCTACCACGGCAGCATCGGCTATTTTGGGATGAGCGATCAAGAAGTTCTCGATTTCACCGGGGTAAATATTCTGGCCTCCGCGGATGATGATATCTTTTTTGCGCCCGGTTATGACCAGATAGCCGTCCTCATCGAACTTAACCAGATCACCGGGAGTGGCCCACCCTTCACTATCAACCGCTTCGCTATAAGTCTTCTCCGGATCCCGGTAATAACCGCCCGAACTCTGCGGCCCGCGAAAATATAGCTGCCCTATCTCACCGTAGGGCACCTCCGCCCCATCATCATCCACCAGTTTAATCTCATTCCCGATCAACGGTTTCCCTACCGTATAAAGCTTTTTCCCGGGGGGGTCATCCATCGCCGTTCCGGAAATCGAACCGGTATCCTGTGAGCCGTAAGTAATTAAAATCGGACATTTCATCCGGCGGGTGACTTCCTCGGCCAGCGGCGGGGGAAGGTATCCCCCGCTGCAGCGGATAAAGCGCAGCGAGGAGAGGTCGTAACTCTCCACCGGTTCCTGCATCATCGCCCCCAGTTGCGCCGGCACCAGGCACGGCACTGTCACTTTTTCTTTTTGGATGATCTCCAGAGCAGCCTTCGGGTTATACTCATAGAGCAGGATTACTTTCGCTCCAACCTGGGGGGCGCAGAAGTAGGTTGGCGTGCCGCCCGGAGCACCCGGCCAGGGGGCGATGGCGCAGAGAACGTCATCGCTGTTCAGCTGCCAGTTGCGGACATGCGTCCTGGCACTCCACAACCGGGCAGCTACCGTCCACTCTACAATCTTTGGTATCCCGGTAGTCCCGGTAGTACTGTTAAGAAAACAAACATCAAAAGCATTCATCTTTCTTTGCTCCAAAATGTCTTCCGGGTATTTATCTTCAAAAGAGCTCTGCATTATTTTTGAAAGCGATACCGCACCTTCGGGCACATCGTCGCCGACCACAATAATGTGCTTTAAGGACGGGAGCTTTGGGGCAATCTCCTTGACCATCCCGTAATAATCGAAATTTCTATACTTCCAGGGAATCACCACTGCCTTTGCCTCAATCCGGCCGAGTATTTCGGCAAGCTCCACATGGCGGTAAACCTGCATCAAGGCGATGGAAATAGCCCCCGCCTTTTCACAGGCCAGGCGTGTCAAAAATCCCTCGACACAGTTTGGCAATTGAATCGCAATACGGTCATCTTTTTCCAGGCCAAGATCGATCAAACCCAGGGCAATTCTTTTTATCTGTTCTTTGACCTGGGCAAATGTCAGTCTACGCCCCAGTGTATCAACCAGGGCCTCACGGTCAGGATATTCTTCGGCATTTTTATCCCAAAAATCCGATAAGAGGTCTTCTATCCACCAGTTCTTTTCGGTATACTTTTTAACTTCAGTTTCATCGTACCTTATCGGTCTCATTTAAAAAACAATCCTCCCCCCATTTTTTATGATGCTCTTGCTATGCTCATCACTTCTTTAAAAGCCTTCAGTATTGCTTCGGCAAAGGGCACCTCTTCAAGATTGGCATCCACTTCTCTTACTTCTATATCATCGCGCAGATGTTTTTTCAGCTCCTCCACAAAAATCCGATCCTCCTGAGGCTCATAAAGCACTGTGCCCTCACCATCTATGCCGGACCATCCCCTGGTTGGGATAATGAATTTTACCGGTCCTGCGGCCTGATTCAACTTCCTGGCATAAACTTCAGCAATCATCCTGAATTCTTCCGGTGACAGCCGCAGGTAGGAACGGAATGCATCAAGATCATATTTCTTGCGGCTGTGGTACTCCGGTTTGTATTTGCTTTTTGGAGGAGTCATCAGGTTAACCAGGCAGGGCGCAATAATTTGGGGAATACCGACTTTCCCTGCCGCTTCCAACCGGTGCGGGCCCGCCGCCCTGGTACCGCCGAGCAGTTCCTCCGCCACCGCACCGGGGGCCAGGTCAATTACTGCAGAGAAGATCCCTTCCTTTTCAATTAATTCTTCCATAGCCATGTCAGGTACACCGGTGGCTGAAAACCCAATCACCTGGTATCCTTCATCCTCAAGACGCTGCTTTACATATTCGGCACACTTCTCGCACATATTCAACATGGTCATCGCAACCCGTGGTTTTGCCTGTTTTCCCAGATCATCAAAAGTAGGATGGAGCGCCCTTTTATTTACCATCCCCACGATACTCCCGGCAGCCCGATCCAGAATGTCCTGCATCAGATCGTTCAAGCTGGTAAAATCAATTACCGAATGCATGATGGCTATATCCGCAGCGCCAAAATAACGGCTGGCAAAGCCCCTGGCCGATGCATTGCTCGAAACCATTAACTTTGGAATACCAAAGGGAAGCGCTTTCATCGCCCCCGTACACATCAGGGTATTTGTAGCCCCGCCGATACCAATAATCCCGCTTAGCTTATTGACACTGTACAGTTCTTTTACCTTTTTCCCGGCACCATCGATCATCGCCTGAATTAAACGCGGCCTGTCTTTTCCAAGAGCTTCGGGATCAACATCTTTCCCGGCAGCAGAAAGCACTTCCTGGCGGCTGATATCGGCCGGAATACTCGGCGTACCCCTTGTGCCGATATCTATAATCAGCACCTGGCAACCCTGTTTTTCGATCTGTTCCCGGAGATATTCCGTTTCTTCGCCTTTGGTATCCAGAGTGCTTAAGATTACTATCGTTTTATCCATCTTATATCATCCCCTTCAACTAAAGACTCATTTTTTACCCTTCAAAACCATACTCTTTCCACTTGCTGCGTACTTTTTCAGCCGTTTCTTGATCGAGGAAAATCTCTATGGGTTTTCTTTCCCACTCATAGGGTATACAGGCATCAATAATGATCCTGGAACAAATATCCCGCGCATCAATCGGCAGGGATGGGTCAAGCGGGGTGGAACGCCCCCTCTTGATAATCTCGGTACGGTCAACCGGATTGTAGCGCACACTCATCGCCCAAAAGACTTTTGTCCAATCATCGGCCGGAATATCATCATCGACCACGATTACTCCCTTTAGACCGTAGTGCCCGGTAGTCGTAGAGATAACCGCTGTCCCGACTTGCATGGAATGTCCGGGGTACATCTGCTTTACGGAAACAATAGCCCAGTAGCGGCCGGTAGATTCCGGCGGGATAAACACGGATTTAATGCCCGGAATACGCATATTATTCAGGTCCGTCCACAGTGTTGCCGTGCGGTTTAAAGCCTGGATCATATGGGTATCTGTAATCGGTTTTCCAACCGAAGTAGTCCATAAAATCGGTTTATTGCGGTGGTATACCCGTTTCACTGCAAGAAACGGCTTCGGCCATTCATCCGTCTTCTTGCCGGAGTAATAGCCCGTATACTCGCCAAAGGGACCCTCTTGGCGGAGCTCCTGCGGATCGATTTCGCCTTCCAGAATAATCTCGGCGTTCGCAGGTAAGGGCAAACCAGTCAGATCGCTGATAAATACTTCCGCCGGCTCGTTGCGCAGTGATCCGATAACGTCATATTCCGATACGCCGGGCGATACCATAGCGCTGCTGGTGGCGAAATTCAGAGGATCCCCCCCTATTACCGCCGCCGCCGGCATCGGTTTGCCCAGTTCACGGTACCTGTTCAGGTGAAAATCAGCATGCTTCCCCTTGATGATCTGTACACCAACAGTCTTCTCATCAAGCAGCTGCATCCTGTAGGTACCCAGATTTACCCAGTCGCTATCAGGGTCCTTGGTAACAAGCGATACGGCAGTTCCGATAAAGCGCCCGCCGTCCATCGGGTAAAACTTGGGTACCGGGAAATTGTAAAGATTAATCTGCTCACCTTCCAGTACGTTTTCCAATGCGGGCCCACTTTTAACCACTTTTGGAGGAATCAATTTACTGCTGATAGCCTCCATCCAGCTCCTGGAAAGCCCGCATAAAGATGTGTCCGTCGGCCTGCCGAGAGCAATAGCCAGGCGTTTTGCAGTTGTGAATGCACTGCCAAAAACGGGTATATCGTAGCCTTTAATTTTTGAGAAAAATAAAGCCGGTCCCTTATTTTCTTCGTTAATTTTCGAAATGTGAGACAACTCCAGGTTCCAATCAACTTCAGTCTCAATCCTTTTCAACTCGCCTGCCTTTTCACACAAGTTGATATAATCCCTTAGATCCATCACACTTCTCCTTTCTGAATTTTCTTAATTATTTTTAATGTTTGGCTTGTGCTTCAAATTTAGCTTAATCAATTTGTTAGCGCAATATCTAAACTGGGGGAAAAATATTCGGGGCACCCTAGCCACTTTAGACGATAAATTTTTTTATTTTTTTGATCCGGTTATTCAACAAGCGGCCCCCATATTGTCCACTTTAGCCAAGTAACGGAAAATATTTTCAACTGATTTGGCCATTGACATGAATAAAATGGATAAGCTATTTTATATATAGATATTAGAATGTTTACAGAAGTGGGTTAAGTTACATAATTGCCCCAATTAATAATCCTTTATTCAACAATCCTTTAATCCACTTAGGTTAATTAATTTGTTTCCGGCTGGATTTTGGAGGTAATTTTGGAGGTGATAAGGAGAAAGCCGAAATAATAAGGCAGTATAATCGATAACCTGCGGTAAGAAAGGACTATTTAGGGAATAGGAGGATAAATATGTACTTACCGGATTATGAATATTACGCACCAGCTACATTGAGCGAAGCCTGTGAGCTGTTGAAAAAACTGGGCCAGGGGACCAAGGTATTTGCCGGAGGCACGGATATCTTAACCAAAATGAAACAGGAACTCCTCTTTCCGAAGGCCATTGTTTCGCTTAAAAACTTAAGCACGCTATCGGAAATCCGTCTTGAAAACAACAATGACGTAATCATCGGTGCGAAGGTGACCCACAACAGCCTGGTCGATTCACCGGTTCTCCGGGAGAAATACCCTTCCCTCTGCAGCGCCGCGCACCAGATGGCCAACAACCAGGTAAGAAACATCGGCACGATCGGGGGAAACATTGTCAACGCCGTCCCCTCCGCTGACCTGCCGCCCCTTTTAATTGCTCTTGGTGCTAAAGTTAAGCTTGTGGGAGCAAACGGAGAGAGGATTTTACCATTGGAGGAATTTTTTACAGGACCTAACGAAAGTGTCATCAAGCAGGATGAAATATTAACCGAATTTATCATCAGCGAACAATCTTTTACCGGCAGCACATATATTAAATTCGCCCTGCGCCGCTCAGGAGCCCTGGCAGTAGCCAGTGTAGCTGCAGCGGTAGCGATGGAGGAGAACATCTGTCGAAAGTCCTGCATCGCTCTGGGCGCGGTTGCCCCCATACCATTAAGGGCGAAAAAAGCCGAGGAAATTCTCACAGGGAAAGAGATAACGGACGACCTTCTGGAAGAGGCAAGCAGCGCTGCAGCTGGGGAGAGCAAACCTATTTCCGATATCCGCGGTTCGGAAGAATACAGGCGGGACCTGGTACGGGTTTTAACCAGGCGGGCTTTAAGAAAAGCAATTAATGAAGGACATGTTTAAAAGGGGGAGAGAGGAAAATGCAAAAAATGGAAGATCGTAGCGGGACTAAATATTATTTAATTACTTTAAAAGTAAATGGGGACAGTTATACCAGGGCCGTAAAGGCCAACACCCTCCTGGTAAATGCCCTGCGTGAAGAGCTGGATCTAACCGGGACCAAGAAAGGATGCGAGCTGGGCGATTGTGGATCCTGCACTGTCCTGCTGGACGGCAAACCGGTAAACTCCTGCCTGATTCTGGCGTTAGAAGCCGACGGACACGAGATAACAACCATTGAAGGGCTGGCCCAAAACGACAAACTCGATAAGCTGCAGGACTCATTTGTTGAAAATGCCGCCATACAATGCGGTTATTGTACACCCGGGATGATTATGTCAGCCAAAGCCCTTCTGACACGCAACCCCCATCCCACTGAAGGGGAAGCGCGCGAAGCGATCGCCGGCAACCTGTGCCGCTGTACGGGCTATGTAAATATCGTCAAAGCCATCATGTCTGCGGCGGAAGAACAACAATAGAAGAGAGGTGAACCAAATGGGTGAGAACTATGAAGTTATAGGGAAAAGTGTGCCCCGTATCGATGGAGTGGTCAAAGCAACCGGTCGGGCAAAGTATACAGGAGACCTCAAGTTCCCCAACATGCTGGCAGGAAAGATTTTACACAGCCCGCACGCCCATGCCCGCATTCTCAATATCGATACCTCCGAAGCGGAGAAGCTGCCCGGCGTAAAAGCTGTTATTACCCACCGCGATGTGCCCTCTACGAAGTATGGGCTCAGCCCGGCACGTTGGGACGAAACTGTCTTTTGCATCGATAAGGTACGTTTTGTAGGTGACAAAGTTGCTGCAGTAGCAGCAGTTGACGAGGAAACGGCATACAAGGCACTCAAGCTCATTAAAGTTGATTATGAAGTGCTGCCAGCCGTTTTTGACCCCTATGAAGCGCTGAAAGAAGGCGCGCCGCAAATATTTGAGGAATATCCCGGCAACGTTAATACCCAAATTCACCAGCATTTTGGCGATGTGGATAAAGCCTTTGCCGAAGCATATCATGTGCGCCGTGACTTTTTTAGCGGTCAGCGCACCTACCACTCCCCGCTCGAACCGCATGCCTCGTTAGCTTTTTGGGAAGGCGATAAAGTAACGATCTACTGCAGCACCCAGTCCGTCCACTACCTGCAGTATCACCTTGCACACGTTTTTGGCATGCCCATGGGCAACATACGTGTATTGAAGACCCATGTAGGGGGAGGCTTCGGGGGCAAGATCGACCCCACCGGGCTGGATTTTTCGGCTGTCAAGCTTTCACAGATAACCGGCCGGCCGGTGAAAATGCTCTTTGACCGCAAAGAGATGTTTTACAACAACCGCGGCCGCCATGCGCAGTTCATGAAGCTGACCACGGGTGTTACCAAAGAAGGTAAAATCCTGGGCGTACACGCTGATTTTGTCATGGACGGCGGCGCCTATACCGGACTGGGGGTTGCCTCTGCCTACTATGCCGGGGCGCTGCTCACCGTCCTCTATGATTTTGACAACTACAAGTTCGATATGGTTCGCGCCGTCACCAACCTGCCCGGCTCCGGCGCTCAAAGGGGCCACGGGCAACCGCAGCCGCGCTTCGCCTTTGAAAGCCATCTCGACCATATCGCCGAAGATCTGGGCATCGATCCCCTGGAGATGCGGATCATCAACGCCCGCAATCCCAAAACAGTGACGGTTAACGATTTTAAGGTAGACTCCTATGCTCTTAAAGAAGCCCTGGAAAAAGCCCGTGAAATCTCGGGCTGGCAGGATAAAAAGGGTAAACTGCCCCCCGGCCGGGGTATCGGTGTCGGCAATGGAGGCTTCGTCTCGGGCGCGGGTTATCCCTGCTACCGCACCGACCTGCCGCAAGCCGTGGCAATCATTAAGGTCCATGACGACGGCTCCATGGCCACGCTTTATACCGGTGCAGTTGAGATCGGGCAGGGCAGCGACACGGTACTCTTGCAGATGGCAGCCGAGGCTATGGGCTACCCCTTGGATAAAATGAGAATCGTGGCGAGCGATACCGATCTGGCCACACACGATTTTGGCGCCTATGCCAGCAGGCAGACCCTGATGAGCGGATGGGCTGTAAAAAAAGCCGGCGAAGAAGTCAAAAACAAGATTCTCAAAACAGCGGCTGAGATGATGCTCGTTGTCCCCGAGCAGCTCGATGTTAAGCAAGGAACTGTCTTTCTTAAGGCACATCCTGAAGAATCGCTCACTTTTGAGGAAGTTGCCAGGACCTTTTTTGTCAAATACGGGCAGCTGATCGGACAGGGTTCCTACACGCCTCCCAAATTAGGCGGCACATTTAAAGGTGCGGCGGTTGGCACCTCTCCAGCTTACAGCGCGGCAACACAGGTAGCCGAAGTGGAGATCGATGAGGAAACCGGTGAAATTACAGTTCTTGAAGCCTGGGATGTACACGATTGCGGCATGGTCATCAACCCGGCTTTGCTGCACGCCCAGGTGCACGGTGCCTTTTACATGGGTATGGGCGAATCCATCTGGGAGGAAGTGCTTTTTGATGAGAAAGGAGATGTTGCCAACGGCAACCTTGCCGAATACAGGATGCCCACAGCACTGGATATGCCCCCGGTAACTTCTGAA
>CAZQXY010000043.1:0-12426 GCA_964597455.1 uncultured Desulfovibrionaceae bacterium | reverse complement strand
GATTCCTCTTCAGGCGGTTTGGAAAAAATTGCCACGGGGCCATCCTCCTGTACAGGAGTAACCGCATCCGCTTCTTCCATTGCGTAATCCTCTTGTTCATCTTTAACCAGCACATTTTCCATACTTTCTTGATCTGTTTTACCCCCTGCAAGACCGGCAAGAAGAAAAGAGGCTGCTCTACCGCCGTGTTCAATCGGCATCAGCTGCAAAAGTTCACTGTCCAGAATATCTTCAATCGTCATCCGAAAGGCTACCTGTATGAGGGGGGCATGATCGCCGGAAAGTTCTATGTCTTCCGTCTGTAAATCTTTATACTCCACCAGGGGGGGAGAAATCTCGACCGGGCAAAAGAAAAGATCTGCCATTGCTGTCGCAGCAGAACCCATCATCTGGTTCATGGCTTCGCTGACGGCAGACAACTCCAGTTCTCCCAAATCATTGGGTTTCTCAGGCGGAAGCATACCCAGCATCAACCCCACTATACAAAGAGCATCTTTTCTACTGACAATAAAAACATTTCCACCGTTTAGCCCTTTTACATATTTGACGGTAACAATTACGCAGGACTTGGGGAAATTTGCCTGTACATCGTTGATGTTTACAAGAGATACCCTGGGAGCGGTAATCTGCACCTTTCTGTTCAATAACTGTGAAAGCGCGGTAGCTGCAGCTCCCATCGAAATATTTCCCACTTCGGCCAGGGCATCCTTTTGCTGATCATCCAGGTTGAATGAGTCCATTTTCTATCACCTTAGTTTATTGATTCTGTCAACGGGATCAATGATACCTGTTATTTTTATACCAAAATGTTCCTGTATTACCACAACTTCACCACGGGCTATCAGCTTATCGCCAACAAATATTTCCAATGGGTCATGAATGGGATGCTCAAGTTCCAGCACCATCCCGGGTATGATCCGGCGGATTTCTTTGATACTTTTTTTAACTTCCCCGAGGCGCACAGATAAAACAAGGGGAAAATCGAGAATTAAATCAAGATTGCGATATTCTTCCTCATTAGGAGCAAATTTTAAAGATACCTTATCTTTAGAAGAAGGATATTCTTCGGGCTGTTCCTTCTCGCCGAGCAGGGCGTTAATCTCCTCCTGGGTTAAAAAACTATCGTTAGCCAAATTTACCTTCCTCCTCATCAACCCATCCGGTAATTTGTAAAGCCCGGTTCTGATCCTGAGCTCCAGGCTGCCCATTAAAAAGAAGTTCCCCTTCTACAAAGATTTCCAGATCTTCTCCTTCCCGCCGGGATAACTGGATAATATCACCCTCCCGAAATTGCAAAAAGTCTTCCAGAGTAATGGTCGTACGCCCTAAAATAGCGCTGAGCTCAACATTTACTTTCTCAAGCTGTTTGATGATTGCATGATCACTAAACTCACCGACGTTTTGCGTATGCCCTCTGAACCAGAACTGCGCGGTTAGCTTAGTCATAATTTTTTCCAGGGTAATAAAAGGAAAACACAAGTTCATAAAGCCCTGGTTTTCCTTAATCTGTACAGAAAAGGAAAGAAGGGCGACGGTTTCTGTAGAGGCAAACATCTGGTTAAAATGAGGGTTGGTATCCATATTTTCTACATGGGGCGCCAAAGGGGCGATATCTTCCCAAACATAGCTGAGATTCTGCAGCAGTTTATTATTGATCTGCTGCATGACAGTGAGCTCTATATCCGTTAACTCTCTTGTTTTTCCCAGCTGGCGTCCATCTCCTCCAAAAACAAGGTCAATAATCGGAAAAACAAAAGAAGGGTTGGTCTCCAGCATGGCACTGCCAAGCTCTGCGCTCATATTGAAAACAGTTACCAGTGTGGGAACCGGAAGAGAGAAAACAAATTCCTCATAGGTCACCTGGCTTACAGAAACCAGTTGAATTTGCACGGGAACTCTAAGGTATGCCGACAAAAAGTTCCCCAGTATGCGGGCGTAGTTCTCGTGGATGATCTGCAGTGTGCGGATCTGTTCTTTGGAAAACTTGCTCGGCCTCCGAAAGTCATAGCTCTGGTGTTCATTACTATCTGTAATGCCCTCCTCTTCTTCAATTTTTCCGCTTCCAATTGCAGAGATAAGCGAATCAATTTCAAATTGAGATAGGATATCCTTCACCGGTGTTCACCACCCCCTTCAATAATTACTGCTGCAAAAAGCCTGCTCCACTTAATTTCATCCCGATTGCATCTGCAGGGTTATCCCCCATAATTCATCCGCGGCAGTGAGGGTTCTTGCTGAAGCTTGCAGCGCCTTTTGCCCGCGAATAAGCATGGTCATCTGCCGCCCCATATCCACATTGGAGCTTTCAAGAAAACCCTGCCTGATCGAGCCGAAACCCTCTTCCCCCGCTCTTCCTTCGCGGGGAGGACCGCTGTTTGCCGAGGGCATAAATAAACTTTCTCCCAACCCCGAGAGGCCCTGGGGATTGGTGAAGCGATAAATCTTCGGGGAACCGAGCGTCATATCAAGCCGCTCCCCCCCGGGCAAAACAATGTTTCCCTCTGCATCGGGGCAAAAATTACCGCTGCGGGTGTAAGCATAGCTGCCATCAGCCCTGATAACCCTGAAAAAACCCTCGCCTTCAATGGCCAGATCCAGCTCATAATCGGTATGGACAGGGGTACCCCCTTCCTGTGATGAAGCTGTGCTGCAAAGAACTGTACCCTTTCCTCCGAGCGGAACCGCCGCCGGGCCTCCTGAAAGCGGCAAACGGCGCTCTGCCAGGGCCCTGTAGGGCAACTCCTGAAAAGAAACAGTCCTCTCCTTGTAAGCGGTAGTATTAACGTTAGCCAAATTATTTGCAACTACATCCAGCATCTGCTGGCAACTCCGCATACCGGTATAACTACCGGAGATAGATTTCAGCATTCAAACACCTCCCGGGTCAGGCTTGCATTATGGCAATCAGGTTGCCTTTCCCTTTTCCTTTTCCTTTTATCTTAGGGAACCCAACTCGTTAGCCGCCCTCGAAAGCAGGCGATCATAAACCTGGGCTATCTTCTGCGCTGCTTCGTAGCTGCGGCGGACTTTAATTAAATCAGTCATCTGCCTGGCAAGATCCGTATTGGATTCCTCCAGGTACCCCTGAAAAACAACAGTCGTTTCAGATGAAACCGGTAATATATCTCCGGCCGCCCGGAAAAGGTTGTAACCCTCTTTTTGGAGGGCCTCTTCCGCAAGGAACTCCTCTATCCGGAGCCGGCCAATCCTTGCTCCATTTTCATAAATATTTCCCTGGGAATCCACTTCCGGCTGATCACTTTGCAGCACCAGCGTTCCTGTCTCGCACAGCACCGGGTGCCCCTGTGAATTAACCAGCACCCCTTCCCCGTTGACTCCAAAATGACCGTCCCTGGTATAGCGCACCCCGCGGGGAGTCTCCAGCGTAAAAAACCCGGGCCCCTGCAACGCCAGGTCCAGTTTCCTTTCCGTTAAATTGAGCGCACCATCTGAATGTGAAAAAATGGTTTCATCAATGGCCACATTTTGCGCCAACCGCCCAACAGGCCGGGGGGATCGCTTACCGTCCTGATTATTTTCAATACAGTACAGCAAAGTTTCCGGAAATGCCCTTACCAGCGTCTCGCTGCGCTTAAACCCGGGGGTATTCAGGTTTGCTAAATTATTGCTGATGTTTTCCAAACGAACCTGGTTAACCAGCATGGATCCTGAAGCATTATAAAGCCCACGCATATAATCCCTCCTCGCGGCAATTGCTAAAATCTATATCGGCTTTATTTTTATTTTTTTAACCCTTTAGATCGATTACCCGGGAAGGTTTACTTTCAAGGGAGAGCGCAAATTCTACTTCTCCCTTGCCCAACTTTAACCGCCGGGCAATATCATCGGCAGAAAACCCCTCCTTAAAAAGGCGGAGAATTTCTGCCCCGCGATCTGTCCGGCGATCCGGTTCTTTGGCAATCAGCTTTTCTCCCCCGCGGCCCAGCGCTACTTTTTTCTGCAACTCCTGCAGCTCCAGATCCAACCGCTGAATCTGGCGGAAAAGGTCATTCACTCGCATGTCCAGTTCGTGCAGCATAAACCGCCTGTTCAAGCGCGCGGATCCTCTTTCTGAATTTAAATAATGTAAAAAAAAATGTTCCGGCGGAGGCTCTTTCCCGGCAAACCACCAGGCAAACAAAAAACCAGCTGTTACCCCTATGATAATCCCCAGAAACAACATACCGCCCAGAACCCCCTTAAAGATCAGGTCAACCCCGCTTATTAATCCGGATAACCTTCTCCATAGCCTTCCCCCTGAAGTTTCTTCCGCAATTTCAACATCGTCCCGGCATGGATCTGGGAAACACGGGCAGTCGAAATCTTCAGCACCCGGCCGATCTCCTTTAAAGTCAACTCTTCTTTATAATAGAGGGCCAGGATCAACTTCTCCCTTTCGGAAAGCCCCTCAATGGCCTTACTTAGAGCCTCGTGCCGTTCGCTTTTCTCCAGGCTCTCCTCAGGGGTAATAAAAGGACCGCTGCCGGAAAAAGCTTCTTCTCGCTGTTCTGTGGAAAAAGAGGGGGCAAAAAGCAGCGCTTCCAGGGATACCAGTGAACAACAGTTCATCTGGGAATAAACCTGAGCCACCTCTTCCGGTGACCATTGAAGCTCATCCGCCAGTTCAACCTGAGAAGGCTCCCTTCCAAGCTTGTGGCTCATTTCCTGCTCCGCTTTTTGGAGTTCACGCAAGCGTCCGTATAAAGAGCGGGGCATCCAGGTTACTCTCCTCAACTCATCCAACATGGCGCCCCGAATACGCCAGGTGGCAAATGTTTTAAACCCCGCCTCGGAAGAAGGATCGTAGCGTTCCAGGGCTTCAAGCAAGCCCACAACCCCGCTTGCCATAAGCTCTTCTTCTTCCACGTGCGCAGGCAGGCCCATGGAAAGGCGCCCCGCAATCTTTTTAACAAGCGGCAGGTGCTCTTGAATTAAAACATCCCTTAATTCCGCATCCCTGCTCCGGAAATATTTATGCCAAAGATCTTCCGCCATCTTTTTCCTCCTAGCGCATCCTTCTCCTTAATCCGGCAAAGATAAAACTGATAATTTCGTCCCTTGTTTTTTCATTAATCTCCAAAAACTTTACCCCGCACCGGCAGCGGTTCAGTTTTCCGATTTTGAAAGCAACGGCCCGCGATACTGCTCCTTTAAGCATTATTTCTTTGTTTTTACGCCTTGCTTTATTTTCCCGTCCGCCGGCGAGAAAAAGCTTCAAAAGAAGCTTGTCCCCGGGTGACAGCACACGATCCGTAACCAGCAGCACCCCGCCGCCGCTGATATTGACCGTTTCCGCCTTTTCAGGCTCGCCCAACATTTCAGCCTTTGCCAGGAATAATTGCTGCAAATTTTCGCCGGCCCGCAGCTGTTCCTTTTCCGTATTATCCGCCGCGAGATCGCCGGCTTCAGGCAAAAGCCAGTAGTGAACATCTATCTTACAGAAAAAGCGGAAAAACTGCCGCCTCTGCAGCCTCTGCACCTCTTCGGGCGGGGATATAAGGTAAAGCAACACCTGGCCGCTCTTTTTAGTCCTGATAACCTTGCTTTTAAAATAATAGACGGCATCATGGGTATTAAGTCTGAAAACCAGACTCTCACCCTCCGAAAATGCTGCATGCTCTCTATTCTTCATGGGAATTCCAATAGCAAGATTATCTTCATTTACCTCCTGGACAATACTTTTATAATAAGTGTTTTTACTTTTAACGAATACTTCCAGGAGCTTATTTTCTCGAAAGAGGCCTTTCATAATAGTTACCTCCACATACGGATCAGGCGTCTTAAAAACCCTTCTTCCTTCTTCGGTATCGGAGAATACTCACCTCCGCCTGCAAGAAGGCGCCGGGCAATATCGCGAGTACACTGGGTAACCCGTGAATCAGGATACTTCAGGACATAGGGAGAACAATCCACTACCGCTTTACGCACGTGCAGGTCATATTCGATGACCCCCAGAAAATATAGATCGATATCTAAATAGTTCCGGCAAACATTCCTCAGCCGCCCGTAGACATTTTCAGCTTCTTTTACACTATGGGCCATATTCACCACAAGTTTTACCTGGGATTTCAACCCGCAGTTGTTTACTATTTTAATAATACTGTAAACATCTGTAAGCGCCGTCGGCTCCGGAGTCGTGACTACTATCAGCTCATCGGCGGCTGCAATAAAACTGAGAATATCGCGTGATAGACCTGCCGCACAATCTATCAGCAGGATATCCCCTTTCTCTTCAAGGTAGGAAAGGCGGGTAATCAATTGCTCGCGCTGGTGATTGTCCAGGGTTACTATTTCCGAAAAACCGGAGCCGCCGGGAACAACCTCCACATTAAAAGGCCCCCGTAAAATTACTTCACTCAATTCTTTCTTGCCCTTGACCACATCCGCCAGCGTATAACCGGGTTTAAGATTTAAAAGGATATCCACATTGGCCATGCCGAGATCCGTATCCAGGATAACTATCTTGCGTCCCAACTGCCCGAAAACAATGGCCAGGTTGACGACAATATTGCTCTTGCCTACCCCGCCCTTGCCGCTGGCAACGACAATTATACGGGAAAGACCCCGCTTCCGCGGCGCGCTCGATATCTGGCGCTGATGAAACAATGCCCTTAGATGCTCCGCCTGGTCAGCCATTATTCTTCCTCCCCCAGAATTAGCGAACTTATTTTATCCTTATCTGCCAGGCAGATGTCATCCGGGACATTTTGACCTGTTGAAAGATAGATCACCGGCAACCCGGTAAGATAAACCCCATTCAGCAGGATACCGAAAGAATCAGTTTCATCCAGCTTTGTAAAGATGAGACGGTTATAATTCATGCAACGGAAATTGTTGCAAATAAGTTTTAAATCCCGCGCTTTGGTGGTGGCGCTGATCACCATAAATATTTCCGCCGGGGGGAGGCGCCCCAGATAATTGGCCAGTTCCTGTATATGCGCGAGGTTAAGCGTACTGCGCCCCGCCGTATCAACGAGAATCCTCTGGCAGTAGCTCAGCTTTTCTATGGCCTGCAACAGCTCTTTAGGAGTCATGACCACCTCCAGGGGAAGGCCGGTAATATCCGCGTAGGTCCGCAGCTGTTCAACTGCCCCGATACGATAATGATCAATAGTGATAATCCCGACTTTTTCACCCTGATAAAGGGCATAACGAACCGCCATTTTAGCCAGCGTGGTTGTCTTTCCCACGCCTGTAGGCCCAATCAATACCTGGATAGCAGAGCTTTTTTCCGGCGCTGTCTTCAGCCGCTTACGCAGCTTATTACGTAAGATCAACCCGACAACCTCTTCAGTAAGCTGCACCTCGCCGAGAAGGCTTTGTTTGATCTCCTCTATTAATTCATCAATCAGCTCATCAAGCAGCTCCTGCTGCTGCAGCTGCTGCCGCCAGTGTTCCAGCTCTTCACGCTCTCTTTCCTGTATTTCACCGGGCAAGGACTCCCGTGCCAGCAGGCGGTTAACAACCACCCTCAACTGCCCCAGTTCTTCCTGAATCCTCTCCCCAAGTTCAATTCCATAGGGACTCTCCGGCCCTTTGAAGCGCGAATCGTTTTCCACCGCGGCGGTAATCTCCATTTTACGGGGGGCAAAAAAACCTTTCAAACCTTTCGGGCGTACCTTGCGGCTTTGAACAATAACCGCTTCCGGGCCGAGATCTTCCCTGATACGTAACATCCCTTCCTTCATATCCCGCACATAATATTTCCTAATTTTCATCTTCTTTTAACACCCCCACCGCTTCGACTTCCAGCTGGGGCAATATTTCATTAAAAGATAACACGGTAAGATCGGAGAGATAACGCTCCACCATCCGCCGAAAAGGAAGCCTGATCCGGGGTGAAGTGAGAACCACCGGGGAAACCCCTTTACCCCGCAGTCTTTCAACGATGCCCGATACCCCCTGCAGGATACGCTGGGCCGTTTCAGGCTCGAGCACCGGATAAGTTCCATGAATAGTCTGCTGCAGTGAATCGGCAATACGCTTCTCCAGCAGCGGATCCAGGGTAATCACACTGAGCTTGTTCTCCTCTGCGTAACGGAAACTGATCGTCCGTACCAGTGACTGTCGGACATAATCGGTTAAAACGTCGGTATCCTTTGTTGAAGGGGCAAAGTCAGCCAGGGTTTCCAAAATCGTCGGCAGATCCTGCAGGGGAATATTTTCTCGCAGCAGATTCTGCAAAATCTTCTGGATTTCTCCGATACTCATCAAATCGGGAACAAGCTCGTCCACCACCGCCGGGTGAGTCTCCTTGACCATATTGACCATTTCTCTAACTTCCTGCCTCCCCATCAGCTCGTGGGCGTGGCTCTTGATAACCTCGGAGAGGTGGGTAATCAGCACTGTATTTACATCCACCACCGTGCAGCCCCTGAGCTCGGCATCCTGTTTCTGCGCGGGGGATATCCAGATCGCCGGCAGGTTGAAAGTAGGCTCTGTGGTAGGGATGCCCCCGAACTCTCCGGCAGGTATCTCTTCCGGGTTCAAAGCCATCAGATAACCGGGGCGCAGCTCTCCGCGGGCAATCTCGTTCCCTTTGAGCTTGATCAGGTAAACATTGGGATGAAGCTGGAGGTTGTCCCTGATGCGAATAGGCCTGATGAGCATACCCAGCTCTGCAGCAAGGCCTTTCCTGCAGGCGGTTATCCGCTGCAGAAGGTCGCCCTTTTCTTTCTTTACCGTAAGTGAAACCAGGTTATACCCTATTTCTATCTCCATCAGGTCGGTTTTCATCAGGGAACGCAGGTCGTCCTCCGGCAAAGGTGTCTCCTGATCCGGTTTTTTGAGCTCTGCCAGTTTTACACCGGTCGCCGCCTGTTCCTCTTTAAAAAGTAGAAAAGCCCCATAACCACAGGCTGCCGCCAGGATGGAAAAAGGAATAGCAGGCAATGGGGTAAATAGTCCCAGAATAAAGAGGACGAAAGACGTAATCCCCAGAACCCGGGGAAGCGTAAAAAATTGGGCGACAAAATCTTCCCCGAACCCCTTTTCCCCTGTAGACCGGGTAACCAGCATACCGGCAGCGGTTGATACAAGCAGAGCGGGTATCTGTGCAACCAAACCATCCCCCACTGTGAGGATGGTATAGATCTGTGCCGCGGCGTAAAAATCCATCCCCTTCTGGACCATCCCGATAGCCAGACCTCCCAGGATATTGATCAGTACAATCACTATCCCGGCGATGGCATCTCCGCGGACAAACTTGCTTGCACCGTCCATGGCACCGTAAAAATCGGCCTCCCGCTGCACATTTTTCCGCTTGAGGCGGGCCTCATCCTCATTGATCAGGCCGGCATTAAAATCAGCATCTATACTCATCTGCTTTCCGGGCATGGCATCCAGCGTAAACCGCGCCGCCACCTCGGCAATACGCCCGGCACCGCTGGTTATCACCACAAACTGCACCACGGTGATAATGATAAAGATGATCAGCCCGACGACATAATTCCCCCCAACGACAAACTGGCCAAAAGCATTGATTACTTCGCCGGCACGCGCTTCGGAAAGAATAAGCCGGGTCGAAGAAATATTCAGGGCCAGGCGAAACAAGGTGGCCATAAGAAGCACTGAAGGAAAAGTGGCCAGCTGCAGAACCTCCGTAACGAAAAGAGTTCCCAGGATGATCACCAGCGAAAAGGCAATGTTAAAAACCAGAAGTATATCCAGCAGCAACGGTGGTACAGGGATAATGATGATAGCAACAATCATAATTACTGCTAAAGCAATCAGAACATCCATGCTTTTTAAAAGGTTTGTTAAAACTCTACGCAGGGTCAAAGAAGGAAAGCACCCCCGTTTCCAAAAAAGATGTAATATTTGCTAATATTATATTGCTTTGATCCATATTTTGCAAGTGCCTGTCGAAAAGGAGAAAACTTAAACCTTCGAGCGCTGCCGGCGTTCTTTTTCCTGCAGCCGGTATACCAGGGCCAAAATCTCGGCTACGGCCCGGTAAAGATCTTCGGGGATTTCTTCTCCGGGTTCAACATTTTCAAAAAGCATACGTGCAACAGGAGGGTCCTGAATAACCGGGATATTATTTTTAACAGCAATTTCACGGATTCGTTCTGCTATCTTAGCCGCTCCTTTAGCCAGCAGGACCGGAGCCTGATCTTCCTTTTCGTTGTAGCGCAGCGCAACAGCAAGATGGATGGGGTTCGTAATTACCACCGTGGCCTCGGGGACATGTTCCAGATTCCGCTGCTGTACAAGAGCGCGCTGCCTTTCGCGCTGCCGTGCGCGTATGTGAGGATCACCCTCCATATTTTTGAACTCATCCCTGACTTCCTTACGGCTCATCCGCAGGCTTTTCTGATACTCGTGGCGCTGGTATAGATAATCCAGCAGCGCCAGAAATAGAAAAACAGCAGCAACTCTTAGGGCCAGCCCCTGCAGCACCTTTAGCAGGGTTGCAGTAAAAACCCCGGCTTCCTGTCCCATTAAAAGCAGCATCTCCGGAAGCTGCGCACGGAGATATAGATAACTGATCACGCCGATGATACTCACCTTGAGCAGGGACTTGATCAGCTCAAAAAGTGCACGGCGGGAAAGAATGCGTTTGGCTCCTTCAGCGGGGTTAATACGTTCTAACTGCGGTTTTATCGCTTCACTCGAAACAAGGAAACCTACCTGCATGATATTTGCAAATAAGCCCAAAAACAGAGCTACCATCAAAAAAGGGGCGGAGAGGGTAAGGTACTGCTCCAGAGTCATCCGCGCCAGGAAATCAAAAGAAAACATTTCATTTGCAAGCTGTGGCATCTCCCCCAGACAATGTTTCAGGAAGGAGATTAAGGCGTCCAAAAAATACTGCTTAAAAAAAATAAAGAAAAATGCCGCTCCCAGCATATTCACAGCTGCGTTCATCTCCATGCTCTTCATCACCTGGCCGCGTTTGCGGGCTTCCCTGCGGCGATGAGGCGTAGGCTCCTCCGTCTTATCTTCATCTCCGGCAAAAAGCTGCAGATTGAGCAAACGGCCACCTGATACGGGCGCTAAAGTTAAACCTTCCGTATGCAACACATTGCGCAGCGGCGCACCCATTTCAAAAGCTTCTAGATCGCAATGTAATAAGAACACAAAAGACACTCCAGGCATTTCCCCTCCCCGAATTTTGCCGCCAATTCCCTTTTCAGGCGCAAGTGGTAAATTATCCTGGCCATTGGCTCACCAGTTTCCCAAAATCAGCAACAAATCCTTTTCCAGCAGTTCAAAAAAATCTCTCATCAAACTGCCGATTTGTGGCAGCAATAACAGAAAAATCAAGAGCACGAGGGCAATCTTTAGCGGTAAACCAACGATAAAAACATGAATTTGCGGTACTACCCTGGAAAGAAAACCCAGCGCAAGATCCGTCAGCCAGAGAACAATGATCACCGGTGCGGCGATCTGAAAAGCAATCAAAAACAAGGAAGCAAAAATTTTCAAATAATACCCGGCCGTCGGGGTCGAAATCATGGAACCTGTAAGCGGGACAGCGGTAAAACTATCCTTCAGCGCCAGAAAAAGCATGTGGTGCCCATCAATGGTCAGATAAAAAACAATCCCCAAAAAATAGAAAAACTGCCCCAGAAGGGTTACCTGGCTGCCAAAAAGAGGATCGAAAGAACCGGCCATCATCAGGCCTGCCTGATGATCCATATACTGCCCGGCCATGAGGAAAACGGAAAAAAATAAGTAAACCAAAAAACCCAGAACGAGGCCCGTCAACAGCTCTTTCCCCAAAAGAAGGATGAACTCCAAATCCGTCGCGGGAATTACCGCTTCTCCTTCCCGGGAAAGGGCAAGCATAACCGATAATACAAATGCCGTAAAAATACGCAGCATTACGGGTATACCACGCCAGGAGAAAAAAGGCACCGTTCCCAGAAAAGCAGCAATGCGAGCAAAGATAAGCAGAAGGGACCACCAGAAATTTAAGATTACAGCCTCTGTCAAAGTGCATCTTCCTTAAAAAAGTCTTCCAAGGTTACCCCAAAGATTAATTGTAAAACTCATGACCAAACGCATCATCCACCCGCCAAAAATAAGTAAAGAGATAAAAACGGCAGCGATTTTGGGAACGAAAGCCAGCGTGGGTTCCTGGATCTGGGTCGTCGCCTGGAAAATACTGATCAGCAAGCCTACCGCCAGGCCAATTCCCAAAATAGGCGCCGCCACAATTAAGATCGTCGATATTGCTTCCCTGGCAATGCTCAGGACAAATTCCGGAGTCACGGTATTTCCCTCCCCGATACAAGATTCAGGATACAGGATACAGGATACAGGATACAGGATAACACTATAGCGAAAATTAGCAATAAGCAGTGCCATGGGGACGTCCGAGACCACTGAAAAACTATGTTCTTGGCTAGCTATGCTTAAATCACTTTGAGAAAAGTTCAATGTTATCAGTAGTTTAAAGATCCTTCGCTAACGCTCAGG
>CAZQXY010000042.1:7992-12440 GCA_964597455.1 uncultured Desulfovibrionaceae bacterium | reverse complement strand
CAGACTGTGTGAAAACATGCTTAAATTGGGTTTTTGTCATTCTGAGCGCAGCGAAGAATCTTGATTTCAAGCCATTGCTATTTCAAGACCCATTCGCTTTGCTCAGGGTGACAGTTTTCACACAGTTTGCCGTCCCCCTGCTTCGCGGTGTAATAGTTCGTCTCTTAGACTGAGCAGTTACGAATAATTAAGGTAAAGGGTATCGTTCAAGTTACATCATATTTTAAAACAGAGGTGTTCAGCGATGAATTTTTGTATAAGTAAGGAGATCTTTGAAAAGTTTCCTGACTTTTGCGTAGCGGTAATTGTCGGGGAGGATATCGATAACACGGGCCCCAGGCCGGAAACAGAGGAAATCCTGGCCGACGCCGTAAAAGAGATTCACAACCTCCTCAAAGACACCATTATCAAAGAACGGAAAGAGGTATCAGTCTGGAGAGAAGCTTTTCAGCTCCTCGGGATTAACCCCAACAAGTACCCCTCATCGATCGAAGCGTTGCTGAAACGTATAGCAAAAAAACCACAATTCCCAGGTATTAATAACGTCGTAAATCTTGTTAATTCCGTAGGGATAAAGAACATGGTTCCCATTGGCGCACACGACATGGATAAGATGCAAGGCGATATTCAAATACGCTTCAGCCGGGGAGGCGATCTCTTTACCCCCTTTGGCGGCTCCGGGCAGGAGGAGGTTCCGCCTGGAGAACCGGTCTATGCCGATGATTTGGAAGTAAGAACGAGAATGTGGGTTTGGCGACAGGGAGAAAAGAACAAAATAACACCTGCTTCATCAAGGATCTTTTTCCCAATTGACGGGTTTAAAGAAGTAACAAAGCAAAATATTCTATCTGCCGGCGAAGAACTGGCGCATTACTTGAACAGATTTTTCCAGTGCCGCATCAGGACATACCGGGTGGACAAAGATTTCCCGCAAGCAGACCTGGAGGAATAAGAGATTGAAACTGATTACCCTGGATTTTGAAGGAACACTGGTCAACTTTGAGTGGAACCTGGAGAAAGCTCAGGAAGAAGTTTTGAATGCTCTTGTCGAAAAAGGTATTTCCCGGGAAATATTTTGTAATGCAAATTATGCTGCAATATATAACCTGGTAAGGGAAAAAGGCGGAGAGTGGGTTTTTAACGGCGATCGCCTCATTTCACTGATCGATGAGATCTATGACTTCTATGATCTGGATGCCGCATCCCGCTGGAAACCAGTAGAAGGACTTTATGATGTGCTGCAGCAGTTGAAGAAATACAAAACCGCGCTGGTAACAAATGTGGGGAAAAAAGGGCTGACAAAAGCACTGTCACAACATGGTCTTGAAAACAGTTTTGGCCTGATTATTACCCGAAACGATACGCGCCTTCTTAAACCGGCAAGCGACACCCTGCTTCAAGCCATGGATAGGGCAGGGGTAAACAGGGAGGATACCATACATATCGGTGACAGCCTCTCCGATCTGTTTGCGGCAAGAAACACTGGAATTAAAAGCGGGATAGTCCTGGGGGGCGAAAACGAGCCGGAGATCCTGCTCCGAGAAAAGCCAGATATTATCATGAATCAATTAAGTGAACTTCCCTCCGCCCTAAAAAAAATAAACTTTTAAGCGAAAAAACCGGAAGGCAACCTGTAATAGCCCTAACCTGTTTCTGCCTTATTCTATTATTAGTTAGGCGACCACCCCAATAAATACCGCAGCAATCCCCCAGAATATGGCAACAAAACCCAAATTCCAGCTCATTCCCATCCTGTATGGGGTATTGCCGGAAATAGTCGAAAGCAAGAGTACAGTAGCAGAAAACGGGGATACCATATAAGTCATGACCCCACCGCTCAAAAGGGCAGCTGCCAAACCAAGCGGGCTGATATACTGCGCTGAAATGCAGATCGTTTTTCCAATAATAATACATGAGGCTATAGGATGCAGCCCTAAAAATGCCAGGAATAAAATAACAACAGGCACCAGGCACAAAACTGCTACCGTCCCAATTTTTCCGGTAACCCCATCAATAATATCCCCGATCAGCAATAACCAGCCGCTGCTTTCCATGGAATGGGTAAAAAAACCCGCAGAAAGAAAAAGAATAATCTGATCAGAAATACCGACTATATCCTGCTTAAAGAAAATGGCGGAGTGCTGGAATACTTCTTGAAGGCGCCCGCAGTAAATCCCCCAGGCAAAAACGGACAGCAGACACGCGACAGATATACTGTTAAGTGACGAAAAATGCAGAACGTTTCCCAGAAAAAAGATCGAGGCGATTATCACGATAAATATAATCACAAAAGGAATATACCGGCCGGGAGAAACTCCCGCAATCAGCTTTTCCTCAACGCTGGAAAGGTTAAAGGACTGGAGACTCCTTTTACTGCGCCAGCTCGGCTCCACAAAAAAAGCCGCTGCCAAACCGGTCAGGCTTAACATAAAAACCGGACCGATCAGCTCCAACCAGGAGAGGCCTGAATATTGTAAGGCAACCCCAACGATGGAAGCTGCCGGGCTGACCAACATAGCCATGGCAAAACCGCGAATGATGCAGGTCGTATCGAAACGGCTGCTCCTTTCCAGCCCCATTTTATTTAAATTTTCCTTAACAAGATAATAGGAAGGGGCGATCGAGCCCAATGTAGCTAACAGCGCAAGGACGTAGGAGATAATCATCGAAACGAGATAAATATGATAAGGATGTTTTGTCCTGGAATAAAAAACATGAAAGAGGTCGGCGTAATTCCCCAGTTTCAGCGGGATACTTAAAAGAGAAACAGCTGCGAGAATTGCTACGAGAGGAGTCATCTCTATAAATCCCTCTATAAAAGCACCAGGGGTAAATGTACCTGAAAAGAAAAGAGCCGCCAACCCGCTTAAGCAGAGAACAGAAGCAATAATACGGGTATAAATAACAGTAACAGGCAGGATAACCAGGAAGGTAAGTAAAGCAAAAATACCTCCGATATAAGTTAAATATTGGACCCTCCCGTGCAAAAACTCAATCAGCCCAAACAAAACAACAACCGAACACAAAAAGGACCTGAACCTCGCCGACTTATGCAATATCCTCAACCGCCCTGGAAACAACTGTATTTTCTACTGCAACGTTTGTTTTTCATTTCCTTTTTATTATACCACTTATCGCACTAGTTGTAGACTGTCACTCATAAGTTTCGGATAATGGGACCCTGATCAGCTTTTATCCTTACTCATAATGTGACCACATTGATAACACTTTTATTGTCTTTTCTTCTTCAATAACCACGTAAACTAAACGATGCGTTATATTAATTCTTCTGGAATATTGCCCTTTTAGGTCACCTACGAGTTTCTCAAAAGATGGATGTTTTTGGAATGGGTTTTTCTTAATAATCTTTAACAGTTCTTTTGCTTTTCCATCAAGTTCAGCCTGTTCCAGTTTCTTTGCGTCTTTAACGGCACGTCTGGTGAAAATTATTCTATATCCCATCCGATACTCTCTGCCGTTTTACACTCCTCAACCGGCGTGTTTATTCCTTCAATAAGTGATTCCCGCATGCCTGGAATTGATAATAAATACAGGGTTTCTTGAATAGCACTCCAATCTTCCTCAGAAACAATTACTACGTTTCCTTTTTTAGTTGTGATTTGAACAGGCTCACTTGAAAAAATAGTTTCGTCTACCAACTGGTATATGTTTCGCCTAGCCTGACTTATAGAAACTGTCTTCATGATTATCGCCTCCTGCCCCTATTATAAGGGACGATATTACGTACGTCAATTCATCCTATATACCTTCTGGTTTTTACATAAAAAAAAGCGAGGCAGGTTATTACCGCCTCGTCCTGATATACCGTCTCGTCCTGTTATTCTGAAAGAAGTAATTGTTGGGCCTGCTTCTATATGCTCCTTACCAATTTTCAAGAAGCAGCTCAAAATAAGCCTGCGGGTGTGCACAGGCTGGACAGATCTCCGGTGCTTCCTTCCCTTCATGCACATAGCCGCAGTTGCGGCACTGCCAGAGGACGCTCCCGCCCTTTTTGAAGACCATACCTTCCTCAATATTAGAGAGAAGCTTCTTAAAACGCTTCTCATGCTGTTTTTCAGCAACGGCAATCGCATCAAAAATCCCCGCGATTTCGTCAAAACCCTCTTCCCGGGCCACCTTTGCAAAGGAGGGATACATCTCCACCCACTCTTCATGCTCCCCACCCACGGCCGCTTGAAGGTTTTCCGCCGTTGTGCCGATTACTCCGGCTGGAAAAGATCCCTGCACTTCTACCTCACCGCCCTCAAGCAACTTGAATAGCCGCTTGGCATGTTCCTTTTCCTGATTGGCTGTCTCCTCGAATATCGCACTAATCTGCACAAACCCGTCGTTCTTTGCTTTGCTGGAATAATAGGAATAACGGTTTCGGGCCTGCGACTCCCCCACAAAAGCAGTCAAAATGTTTTTTTCTGTTTTTGATCCTTTTA
>CAZQXY010000042.1:3761-7892 GCA_964597455.1 uncultured Desulfovibrionaceae bacterium | reverse complement strand
TCCCCTGCAGGGGATACCAGAGCCTGTCGTGATAAATAGACGAGCCAAAGACAAAAAGGTACACCAGCGGCGTCTGGAAAAAGAGCTTTTGAAAGCGCCTCATCGGCCCGAACCAGAGCAGATCCCCCACCCTGCTGGCCGTATTTGCGCCGACGCTGAAAGCATAGTTTATTTCGCTTATATCTTCTCCCACGACTTCAATTTCATCCAGCCTGCCGATTCCAAGCCCCTCCTCGTGCGCCAGCCGGATATAGCCTATCTCCATGGGATCAAAGCCCATCATCTTTGCAGCCACGGCATCTATGGAAACGCTGTCACCGCCGGCAAGAATATAATCCTTTTCCACCGGAATCATCGTGCGCGGTCCGGGGCCGTTCCCTGCAGTTGTGCCGTCCATTACTGTAAATATGCCGGAGTGAATTTCCTTCTGGATCCGTAAAAGATCAACCAGCGTTTCATGAATATAGGTATGACAGTAATGGCGCTTCGTGCCCAACAGGCCTCCAAAAGCGTTTTTCATGGAACCCGTCGTAGTTGTGTAGATATGGCATTTTGTCGTCGGCAAGTGCACGATGTTTTTATTAAAGAAATAATCCGGAATTCTAATCCCCTCCGGGAACACCCTCTCCAGCGTAAACATCTTCCCCCGCGGCTGATATTCAACCCATTTCATATCGCTCTCTTTGAAGTTATACTTAACAGGAATTTTATATTTTTCGAAAACCGGGAGGTAATTATTTAGCCGCTCACCCTTAAAAGCGTTCGTAACCACTGTCTTATTCTGTACGCAGACGAGATCCCTGATATCTGCACCTTGCAAGCCTATAATCGTCCCTTCAAGCTGCCAGGGAGTCGTATTGGCTCCGGGATAGGGAAAATGCCAGGAAATATTATTCTTCAAGATGGTAACCTTGTTCTTATCCAGGAAATTATCACACCCAGCCAGCTCTATAAGTCTCCCGTAATCGTCCAGCACAGTCTCGGGTGTGGTTTTTAAAACAGCAACCTTGCTTTTCATTCTTTCTGTTCTCCTTTTTTAAAGAGCTCCTTCTGCACCAGGTAAAGCCCTATAAAGCCGATCAGCACCCCCAGCCACAGCGTTGAGAATCTCGTAACCAGCGTTGTGGCCGCAGCCATCTCCCTGCCGAGGCCGGCCAGAAGCAAAAGAGCCATGATACTCCCCTCGGCTACCACGAGCCCCCCCGGGATGACCGATAAGGCCCCCACCAGGGATGAAAAAGATACGACAAATACAGAACTCAAAACAGAGATATCCCCGCCAAAGCCCCTGACGGTAAAAAAGATTACCAGGCCTTCAAAACCCCAGGATATAACACCGATACCCACAGCAAAAAACAACCCCTGCAGGGTAAAAAGCCTTTTGGCATTTTGCTGAAAATGAAGCAGAAAAAAGGAAAATCTCCTTAAAAAACCGATCCTCCCCAGAAAGCTACAAAAGTAACTAAAAAGGCCGTCGTACTGGAAAAGGATAACTGCTGATACTAATATAACGGCCACAGTAACCAGAACATATACGCCGTAAGCATAAGACAGGCATCCGAAGGAGGCGAGGATAACCATGGCCAAACCGTCCGTAAGCCTCTCCGCCATAACAATGGATGACGTTGTGCTGATAGGGGCCCCCATATGCTCCTTGAGAAGATAGCATTTTAAAAGCTCCCCGATTTTTCCGGGAGATATAGTCATCGCCAGCCCGCTCACAAAGATCAGCCTGTTCATCTTCGGCTCCACCTGCAAACCGGTCAGCTTAAGATAATATTTCCATTTGATGTAGCGAAAAATATAGTTCAGCGGGGCTAAAATAAGGATAAGCACAAGAAACCGGAGATTAAAACTAAGAACCGCTCTAATAACACCCTGCAGATCACCTGCTATAAGCAGTGCAACAGCAACCGCCAGCCCGATTATAATGCCGCTGAAAAGAGGTCTTTTATATTTACCAAGTATGTTAACCATTATTCCCCAACTTAAACCTCCAGGTACAGAATAACTACACAAACAAGCACCCAGAGACAGATATTGACAATAAAGGGTCTGTCCTGCAGCAGCACATCTTCAGGACTGCCGCCCATTTCCCTTTTGTGTACCAAAAAAAGATAACGAAAAATGCCATAGATAACAAAGGGGATGGAGAGCATAAAATACTCTGTGCGTCCTGCTGTAAAGGTATAGAGGGAATAGGCCATTATTGTAGACGCAGTTACAATCGAAATCAGCTGGTCCAAATAGGCCACGGAATAATCAGCAAGCACCCTGCGGTGTTCAGTTCCGTTATTCTCCAGGGCCACATACTCGTACCGCCGCTTCGTTAAAGCAAGAAACAGTGCCAGCAGCAGTGTACATATTAAAAGCCAGGGAGATATACGTACCCCAATGACCACCCCTCCGGCAACCACCCGCAGAAGAAACCCGGAAGCAACGGCAAAGACATCGATAATCACCAGATGTTTGAGCCATAACGAATAGCCGGTAACAAGTAGAAAATAGAGGAGGCCCACCGCCAGAAAAGCGCTTCCCAGCGAAAACGCCATAAGGAGAGATACCATCAGGAGAATGAAAAAGATACAGATGGCCCGCCTTACGCTGATCCGCCCCGAAGCCAGCGGCCTTTTACGCTTGAGGTAATGCTTTCTGTCCTCAGCCAGATCAATAAGATCATTTATAATATATACGGATCCAGAAAGCAGACAAAACACCGCAAAAGCAAGCAGAACCCTAAAGAACAGGGGAGGATTAAACAGATTTTGCGAAAAAACCAGCCCGGCAAACAAAAAGAGATTTTTTGTCCACTGCCTGGGGCGCAAAATCCCTATCACAGCAAATACTTCTTGCAGCAACCTTGCCTGACCTTCAGTTTTATTTCCCAGCTTAGTTTTTAAAATCCGGTCCACCCCTTTCATGGGTAAGGCTTGCATTATCGCATTTTTTCTTAGATGTTACTATGTTTTAAACTCCCGCCGGAGTGGATTCCCTATGGTCATTAGAAGTCTCCCAATAGTGCAGGAAAAAAACCAGAAAACCGCTTACCATGAGCCCAAGGACTCCGGCTATAGCCATATTAAGCATTTTACGGGGCTCAACAGGACTTTGCGGCGCATCTGCAGGAGAAACTACGTTAAAGCTTTCCCCCTCTTCCTCCAGGGAAGCGATCATCTGCATCTCCAGATAGTGACTTTCCAGCGTTTCGATCGTTGTTTTATAAAAGCTCAATTCCTTCTCAAGCGCCTCTCCCTGGGAGGATTTTTCCATATATATAACGTACAATTTTCCAAGCTCCTGCTGCAGTTTATCCAGGGATGCACTTATTCCGGCAATCCTTTCCTCAGTAGACTCTATCTCAACAGTTTTGTTTTTTAAGCCGCTTAAAAGCTCATAGTAAACCGGATTTGGCTCTTCGCTTAACATCTGCAAACCCGCAAGCTCCTCCAGACCCGGCTTCTCACCTGACATCCCCGCTTCCTCATAAGCCTTTAATAAAAAGGGATCATCAGTGATCGATTTTTTGGTAACGATAAGCTCGTCAGTATCGCCTATTTCCTTTTCCAGGGCCTCCCTTTCAGCCCGGGCTGCGGCCAGACTTATCTGCAGGTATTCCAGCTCCAGCTTATTTTCTGTAATAGCCGTTACCTTCGCATCAACCTCTGCTTGCAGTTCCCCTGCACCGCCGGGTTCCTGCAAAAACAATTTGTATTCTTCCATAACAAGCCCCAGCTCTGTTTCTTTTTCCCGTATCTTATTATCCAGATAAGATGAAGCAAGGGATATTTGCTCCTGATTCTGATGCTTGATATTCTCAATAAAAAGGTTCCCTGTCTCATTGGCTATCCTGGCTGCCAGGTGCGGATCCCCATAACGGACGATAATTTTAATAAAGTCTGTGTTAGGGACCTGTTCAATATTTATAGCCCCCTGGAGGAACAAAGGCGTGACCCCTTCCGGCTCCGGCTCTATTTTATCAATAACACTTTCCAAAAATGAACTGCTCAATAACCGGTACCTGTAAGTTTCAATATTGGCAGGGGGGAAACGCCTTAGCTGCTCAAGCAGCAGATCCAGTTCCGGCTCCGTAACAGCAGTAACGCCAGGGCTGCCCCCTTCACGGATGTTGAG
>CAZQXY010000042.1:0-3661 GCA_964597455.1 uncultured Desulfovibrionaceae bacterium | reverse complement strand
GCTGCCCCCTTCACGGATGTTGAGGACTACTTCAGCTTCATAAACCGGTTTTAAAACAAAAAAACTAAATATACCGCTGATTATAATTGCCAGAAGGGTTACTCCAACAATGAGCCATTTTCTCTTCAGCAATACCTCAATAATTTCCCTTAAACTAATTTCTTCCATTATTAACAAAATCAGCTCCAGTCCCAGGTTATATCTATATAAATGAATTGTTTCTACACAAATTGTCAATCTTCCTGCCGTAACAGACAGATTTAACTAAATAATAACCGTTACTGACATGTTAAAAACTTAAATATTAGACAAATATTACACCACTTGACGGAAACGGTTACTTACATGATAATAAGAACAGTTGTAAAAATAGATAATGAGGTGTGGGACTTGTATGATAAACAACAAACAACAGAAAATAATGATAAGCAACAAAAGTATCTGGTTAAATCAGTAATCAAAGCCCTCGATATCCTGGAGGAAATGTCTGAACAAAATGGAGAGGTTAGGGTTAAGGATCTAAGTGAAAGACTTAACATGGGGAAAAGCACTCTGCATCGTTTTCTCTCTACTTTAGCCTACAAAGGTTATATCAAGCAAGTGGAAGAAAAAGGGAAATACTTCATCACTTTAAAACTTTTTGAAATCGGCAATCATATTCTTCAATCACAAGATATACATTCACGTTCCATGCAGGTTCTGCAGGAACTACATAAAAAAACAGGTGAAACGGTTCACCTGGTCGTTTTGGATAAAGGCGATGCGGTTTTTATCAATAAATTAGACAGGTATAAATCACTGGTTACCTATTCAGCTATCGGCAAGCGAGCCCCAGCATACTGCCTGGCATCGGGAAAGGTATTGCTCTCCTATCTCCCCCAGGACGAGCTGGAAAGCATATTAAGGCATAAAGAGCTGAGGCAGTTTACTAAGAACACCATCACCGATATCAATTTTTTAAAAGAACAATTATCTGAAATCAGGAAGCGAGGTATCGCCTTTGATTTCGAAGAATTGGAGCCGGGTATTAACTGCGCGGCAGCACCGGTCAGAAACTATACGGGAGAGGTAGTAGCTGCGGTAAGCATCTCCGGCAGAATAACAAACCTGACCGACGAAAGGTTAAAAGCATTTGCCCGGGAACTCTCTGAAGCAACACAAAAAATCTCTGAAAACATGGGTTATAGAAGCAATAAACATACAGTAGTAGATGAAGATTATATAAGCCTTTTTAAAAACATTTAGTACATTAGTACAATGAAGGTAAATTTGATTGATTAACCCGCCGATCAAAATATTATATTATTGTTATATCTTCGTCAGTCGTGCATCAGTCGTGCATCGTGAGCCTGATAAAAAGCGCCGCTTGTAATTCAAGCGGCGCTTTTCCTTACTTTTATACAACAATATTTACCGGCTTTTCGCCGTTTTTTACCCTGAGTATATTTGCCCAGGACTCTGTAAACATTTTTTGAAAAGACTGCACTGTTGTTCCCGCTATATGCGGCGTCAGAATTAGCCTTCCTTTTGACTTGCGGGAAACGGCCCGCAAAGGATGATCATAGGGGAGGAGCTCTCTGACAAAACTATCAACAGCGGCGCCGGCAATTGTTTCTTCTTCGATTCCCCTGCACAGTGCTTCTTCATCAACTATGCCCCCGCGGCTGCCGTTAATCAGGAATGCCGTCCGCTTCATTTTCTTTAATTCATTCCAGCCGATAATCCCCTGTGTATATTTATTTAAGGGTACATGGATTGATAATACATCAGATGATCCGAGCAGTTCATCGAATTCAACCCGGGAAGCACCGAGCTGTTTTTCTAGTTCGGGCGGCAGGGTTATAATATCATGATAGATTATTTTCATCTCAAAAATATGAGCTATTTTTGCCAGCTCAAGGCCAATTTTGCCAATTCCGTAAATACCGAGGACCCTGCCTTTATATTCGCAAGGCCTGCCGCTAACAAGCATTTGTCTGAGCTGACTGAAATCCGCACCATCCGACATCTCCAATGCAGCGATCGATAGATGCCGCATCAGCATTCCCATCATCGTAAAGGAATATTCCGCTACCGCCCTGGCATTTCCGCCGGGGACGTTGGCTACGATTACACCTTTTTCCCTGGCAGCCTCCAGATCTACAGTATTAAAACCGGCACCGGTGAGCTGGATAATTTTTAAATTTGCACTGCTGCGAATCGTATTCCCGGTGATCTGCGGAAATGGCGATGGTGCAAGAATTGCATCTGCATCCTTGCAGGCTGAGCAGATGGCTTCCTCCTCATAATTGGTACAAAAGCCGGCTTCCACCTCAGCCGGTATATCAACATCATAATCACTGAAATCGGTCTGCGGCCTGAGGCAGGTTACCTTAAACATCTCTACTCCCCCCTTCGCGTGATCTAGAAGCACCTAAGGTTACACATTTCTGCTCTTTATTTATTCCATAAAACCTTTAAACACAAACTCCGTGAACCAAGCGTATCTGCAATCTCCGCCTGGTTCACAATGTGTTAACGTAAGATTGATACATGTTAATGGTAGTCGTGTCTTCTGCAGCTAAACAGCCTGGCTAATCTTTCCCTTTTTTCCACGTATGACAATGAGGACCACTGCCGCTATGGCAGCTAACCCAATGACATCAGTTAATAAACCAGGAATAATCAGGAATAAAGAAAAACATCCCAGGACCAAACGAACAGGCAGCGACACTATATACCCCAACACATACCCTTCCAGAGCTGACGCCAGAGTGTAAAGGCCAAGAACTGCAGTAATGATACTGATTATAATCATTCCAATATCACCCGAGAGAATAAGTTCCGGGCAGTAAACAAACATAAAGGGCACAATAAAACCCGCCAATCCGAGCTTTACGGCCTCTAAGCCAGTTCTCATAGCATTGGATTCAGCAATCGCCGCCGCTGCGAAAACCGACATGGCAACAGGCGGCGTGATGGCTGAGATAATACCAAAGTAGAAGATAAACAAATGCGCCGCCATCGGCTCTACCCCAGCCTTGACAATAGCCGGTGCAGCCATTACAGCCAGTATCAGGTAACAGGCAACAGGCGGCAGACCCATGCCCAGGATAATACACACGATTGCGCATAAGATTAACAGCGCCAAGAGATTACCCTCAGTCAAGGTGACAATGATGCTGGACATCCTTAGCCCCAGTCCGGAGAGATCGATCACACCGATAACAATACCCGAACAGGCCGTTGCCGTAATTACTACCAGAGATGTTTTGGCTCCGGCTACCATTGCATCAACAATTTTTTGGAGACTCATGCGTGTGCGGGAAGACAAAGCGGCCACAACCGGTATAGAAACTGTAGCCCAAAAAGCTGCCCTGCTGGGTGTCGAACGCACAAAAACCAGGAAGATAATCAGAGTAAAGATCGGTATCAGCAAATGCCACCTTCCCCTGAGCACTTCTTTCAGCGAAGGCATTTTCTCCTTAATCCGTAACCCCCCCTGCTTGGCAGCCCTCAAATCAACAACAATAAAAGCGGCAACATAATACAATATGGCAGGGAGGATCGCCGCCTTGAGCACATCAAAGTAGGAAACTCCGAGGATTTCGGGGATAATAAAGGCGACCGCACCCATCACGGGAGGCATAATTTGACCTCCCGTAGAGGCAACAGCCTCCAC
>CAZQXY010000041.1:0-12447 GCA_964597455.1 uncultured Desulfovibrionaceae bacterium | reverse complement strand
AGTCGAACGTTATTTCAGCACATCATTAATTTAAGGTATATACTCCTCTAAAAAAATTCAAGCTGTTGACAGCGTCAGCAGCTTTTTTGTTTTGTGGTGTTTTGTGGTGTTATTTGTGGTGTTAATAGAAAATTTACGTTGACATCCAACAACAAGAATTGCTATAATTATTTCTAGTATTTTATTATTGTACACTAGCAGAATAGTGTGCTTTTATATATTTTCTTTATTGGGCAAGGGAGGGATAAAATGGACGACACAAAAGAAATTCAAAATAGTGCCGACCTGAAACTGCAGAAAACTATAACAGGCAAGATTTTAGCACAGCATTTAGTAAAAGGTGTCTTGAAACCGGGAGAAGAAATCGGTATCAGAATCGATCAGACTTTAACACAGGATGCTACCGGCACGGTTGCATACCTGGAAGCGGAAGTACTGGGAATAAACCGCGCCAAAACAGAATTATCCGTCAGTTATATCGATCATAATACCTTGAAAATGGACTTCAAGAATGCGGATGATCATGTTTATTTGCAGGGTGTGGCGGCAAAGTACGGCTTGATTCTCTCCAAGGCGGGTAATGGTATATGCCATCAAGTCCACCTGGAGCGTTTTGCACGGCCGGGGAGGACGCTGCTCGGTTCGGACAGCCATACGCCTACAGCCGGCGGTATCGGGTGTATGGGTATTGGTGCGGGAGGACTGGATGTGGCACTGGCAATAGGGGGCGAGCACTTCTTTTTAAAAACACCAGCAGTAATCGGGATTAAGTTGACCGGCAGGTTAAAGCCCATGGTTGCCGCAAAGGATGTTATCCTTGAAGTGCTGCGGATTCTCGGTGTTAAAGGCGGTGTGGGCAGGACGCTGGAGTATTTCGGGCCCGGTGTAAAAACCCTCAGTGTTCCCGAAAGAGCAACCATCACCAATATGGGTGCTGAAACCGGTGCAACCACTTCCGTCTTCCCCTCTGATGAAGTTACGCTGGAGTTTATGCGCTGTGTCGGGCGTGAGGAGCAATGGGTACGTCTGGAGGCGGATGACGATGCGGAGTATGATGAGGTTATTGAGATAGATCTGGATAAGCTGATCCCCCTTATTGCAAAACCCCACAGCCCCGGCGATGTCGTGCCGGTGAGCGAAGTGGAAGGCATAAAGGTTGATCAGGTTTGTATTGGCTCCTGTACAAATTCATCATTCAAAGACCTGATGACTGCAGCATACATGCTGAAAGGGAAGCGGGTTAACCCGGAGGTTTCGTTAACCCTGTCCCCGGGATCAATGTCGGTATATTGCGAGCTGGCGGAGCGGGGATATTTAGCCGACCTTATTGCCGCAGGAGCGCGTATCCTTGAATGTACATGCGGCCCCTGCATCGGGCAGGGACAGGCTCCAAAAAGCGGCGCTGTCAGCGTGCGAACGTTTAACCGCAATTTCAAAGGGCGCTCCGGCACTGCGGATGCACAGGTCTACCTGTCAAGCGTTGAGACGGCGGTAAGTTGTGCTCTTACCGGCGTTATTACCGATCCCCGGGCTATGGGAGAGCTGCGCGAGATACTGATGCCGGAGAAGCTCAGGATGCAGAACGCCCTAATTGTTGAACCGCCGGGAAGCGAAGAGGCTGAAAAGACAGAGCTGATCCGCGGTCCGAATATTAAGCCCATTGAGCTGCGCGGTGAGCTTCCTGAAAAAGTGGATGGCCGGGTATTAATCAAGCTGGAAGATAATATCTCTACCGATATTATCATGCCTGCAGGCATCTATCTTCCGTTGCGCTCAAATATTCCCGAGTATGCCAGGCATGTTTTTGAACCTGCCGATCCTGATTTTTACCGCAGAGCAAAGGAAAAAAACGGAGGTTTTGTTATTGCCGGTGAAAACTATGGCCAGGGCAGCTCGCGGGAGCATGCCGCGTTATGCCCCTCCTACCTCGGGGTTAAAGGTGTTATTGCCATATCCTTTGCCAGGATTCACCTGGCAAACCTGATTAATTTCGGCATCATTCCATTAACCTTCAAGAACGCCGAAGATTATAATAGAATTGACCCTGAAGATGAGCTTCAGATCAAGACAGCCGAGCTCAACAGCGGCGATCTGGTGGTTAAAAATTTGACAAAGGGGGTTGAGATACCGGTTCAGCATACCATGACCTCTTCAGAGGTTATACGAATCAAGGCCGGCGGGAGTCTGGCCTATATCAGCAGAAGCAATTCATAAAAGAACAGAACAGAAAAGGGAATCAGGATTCAAGCCACTAATAGCAGGAACAATTTTGTTTTAAAATGCTAAAATTCTGGTTGCTTGAATGTTGAATACCTGCTTATTATACTGAACAGGAGTTATTCCGATGAGCAAAATTAGAGTCAGGACCAGGATTGTAGAGATAGACGGAGACGAAATGACCCGCATCATGTGGAAAATGGTCAAGGAGAAGCTGCTTAATCCTTTCCTGGATATGGATCTGGATTATTACGATCTCCATCTTGCTAAAAGGGATGAGACTGATGATCAGATAACCCGTGATGCTGCAGAAGCGATTAAAAAGTACCGGGTAGGCGTAAAATGTGCCACCATTACCCCAGACAAAAGCCGGGTAGAGGAATATAACCTGAAGCAGATGTGGAAAAGCCCCAACGGAACAATACGGGCTATGCTTGACGGCACAGTTTTTCGCAGCCCCATACTGGTAAAAAACGTAAAGCCTGCTGTTAAAAATTGGGTTAAGCCGATTATAATTGGCCGCCATGCTTATGGGGATGTTTACAAGAATGCAGAGCTGGCAATACCCGGCCCAGGTAAAGCAGAGCTGGTATTTACCCCCGCCGGCGGGGGAGAGACGCAGCGTTTGACGGTGCAGGAGTTCGACGGTCCGGGGGTTTTACAGGGTGTTCATAATCTGGATGCGTCTATTCGCAGCTTTGCTCAGGCTTGTTTTACCTTCGCCTATGATCAAAAAATCGATCTCTGGTTCTCCGTCAAGGATACCATTTCCAAGACTTATGATGCCCGTTTCAGAGAGATATTTGCCGATGAATATGAGCAAAACTGGCGGAAAAAATTTAAAGAAGCAAACCTTACCTATTTCTTTACCTTAATAGACGATGCGGTTGCACGGGTGATGAAGGGTGAGGGCGGTTTTCTGTGGGCCTGTAAAAATTATGACGGTGATGTTATGTCTGATATGGTTGCCTCGGCGTTTGGCAGCCTGGCGATGATGACGTCAGTACTGGTTTCGCCGTACGGTTATTTCGAGTACGAAGCTGCCCACGGCACAGTCCAGAAGCATTACTACAAGCATCAAGCCGGAGAAAGAACTTCAACCAATTCCACGGCGATTATTTTTGCCTGGACCGGTTGTTTGAAAAAACGCGGTGAGCTTGATGACACTCCTGACGTTGTTGAGTTTGCACAGAAAATTGAGGAATCTACAATTGAGACGATCGAAAGCGGTATCATGACCGGCGACATGGCGCGTATCTCCGAACCAAAATCGGATAGTCCTGTCGGTACGGAAGAGTTTATCGATGCTATTGCCTTACAACTACAAAAGAAAATGTAAAGGGGAATATTATGGCACAAAAAGCTATAAGAGAGGCGCAGGGCAAGAAAATGATCGCTCGCCTCTTGAAAGATTTCGGCGGCGGAAAATATACGGTGGAAGATAATTTTATTTCAGTAGGTCCTGAAACGGATCTTAATGCGTTGACAAGGGAGTATCCCTGGTTGGAATCGACCAAAGTTGTGGTAAAGCCGGATCAGCTGATAAAAAGGCGGGGGAAAAACGGTCTGCTTCGGCTCAATGCGGGTTGGAACGAAGCGCGCGAGTGGATTACGGAGAAAATGGGAAACGAGATTACGATAGACGGCGTTACCGGCTTACTGGATCATTTTATCGTAGAGCCTTATGTTAAACATGATCAGGATGATGAGTATTATGTGGCGATTACTTCTGTGAGGGAAGGAGATAATATTCTCTTTTACCACCGGGGGGGCGTCAATGTCGGTGATGTTGATGAAAAGGCGGAAAAAATGCTGGTGCCGATTGGCAGTTTCCCTTCAGCAGACGACATTGAAAAGAATTTGCTGGGGTATTTAAACGATGATCGCAAAGGTATCGTTGCCGGTTTCATAGAAGTACTTTTCAGGCTTTACGCGGATTGTCATTTTGCCTATTTTGAGATTAACCCGCTGGTTGTTGTGGATGACAGGATTCACATTCTTGATCTGGCAGCCAGACTGGATAGTACAGCCGATTTTTTATGCCAAACAAAATGGAATGGTGTAGAATTTCCTTCTCCATTTGGAAGGGTTTTGACGGAGGACGAAGCTTACATAGAAGAACTTGACTCCAAGACCGGTTCTTCCCTCAAGCTTACCATCCTCAATCCAAAAGGAAGGGTTTGGACCATGGTTGCAGGCGGAGGGGCATCGGTAATCTATGCGGATACGATCACCGATCTCGGCTATATGGACGAGATGGCTAACTACGGAGAATATTCCGGCGATCCCAACGAGGAATTTACTAACAAGTATGCCCGAACCATTCTCGATTGTATGACAAGAGAAAAAGACCCCCGGGGGAAATATCTGCTTATCGGGGGCGCCATAGCTAACTTTACCGATGTTGCCAGCACTTTTAAAGGGATTATCAGGGCACTGGAGGAGTATCGCCAGAGATTAATCGACAACAAGGTAAAAATATTTGTGCGCAGAGGCGGCCCCAACTACAAGGAAGGTCTGAGGCAGATGAAAGAGCTCGGTCAGTCGCTTGGGGTGCCCATTGAGGTATACGGTCCGGAGGCTCATATGACGAAAATTGTAAAACTCGCATTAAAGGGGAGTAGCTAAAATGGAAACAACTGCTAAGAAGCCGGATTACGTACTCTTTGATAGGACTACACGTGCCTTTATCTATAATATGCAGACTAATGCGGTGCAAAGGATGCTTGACTTTGATTATGCCTCGCAAAGAGAGATACCCTCTGTTGCGGCGATAATTAATCCTACCGGTTCCGATAGCTATTCCAAGTTTTTCTTTGGCCCGCAAGAAATACTCCTGCCCGTGTATAAATCCATGCAGACAGCGGCGGAGAAGTGTCCCGATGCTGATGTGATGATTAACTTTGCTTCTTTCAGATCTGCTGCAGATGCGACATTGGAAGCATTACAGCTGCCCCAGATCAGAACCGTGGTAATTATCGCCGAAGGCGTGCCGGAGAGAAAGATGAAGGATGTTATTGCCAGGGCCAAAGAGCTAAACAAGGTTATTATCGGTCCTGCAACGATCGGGGGTATCGTAGCCGGAGCTTTCAAGATCGGCAATACGGGCGGCACCATTGAGAATATCCTGGAATCAAAACTTCACCGGGCCGGTTCCGTGGGCTGTGTATCCAATTCCGGAGGTCTTTCCAATGAAACTTACAATATCATTGCCCGAAATACCGATGGCCTTTACGAAGGAATTGCTGTCGGCGGAGACCGCTTCCCGGGGACAACGCTGGTTGACCACCTGCTGCGGTTTGAAAAAAATCCAGCCATTAAAATGCTCGCTGCTCTCGGCGAGGTAGGGGGAAACGATGAATACGAAATTGTAAAGGCGCTGCGGGAGAAGAAGATCACCAAGCCGCTGGTTATCTGGGTTACCGGGACTTGCGCCAAGGCCTTTAAAACGGAAGTGCAATTTGGCCACGCCGGGGCCAAGGCTAATCTTGAAATGGAGACTGCGGATGCGAAGAATAAAGCGCTCAGGGAGGCCGGTGCCTATGTACCGGATTCATTTGACGATTACGATAAACTCATCAACGAAGTATATACCGGTCTGGTAAAAGAGGGTGTTATCAACCCCGCTCCCGAACCGGAAATACCGAAAATACCCGTTGACTACAATACGGCACTGCAGTCAAAGATGATCAGAAAATCGGCGAACTTTGTCTCTTCTATTTCGGACGATAGGGGAGAAGAATGCCTTTACGGCGGCAAAACCATTTCACAGGTAGTGCGCGAAGGCCTCGGTATCGGCGGGACTATCAGCCTGCTGTGGTTTAAACGCCTCATGCCGGAGTACGCGCTTAAATTCATCGAAATGTGCCTGGTCATTACCGCCGATCACGGCCCTGCCGTATCCGGTGCCCACAATTGTATCGTGGCCACACGCGCTGGGAAAGACCTGATATCATCCCTTGTGTCCGGTATGTTGACCATTGGCCCCCGCTTCGGCGGCGCTATTGACGGCGCGGCGCAGATGATCTCCGAAGCGTACGATACAGGTACGCCGCCCGCTCAGCTTATTGCGGAGACGAAGAAACACGGTGTGAACATTCAGGGAATCGGGCACAGGGTAAAGTCGACCCATAATCCGGATCTGCGGGTGACGTTGATCAAGGAATATGCCCAGCAGAATTTTAAAGAGACCCCGCTTCTGAACTATGCGCTGGAAGTCGAGAAAATCACCACAACCAAACGGGACAACCTGATTCTGAACGTTGACGGGTGTATAGGGGTCTGCTTTGCCGACCTGCTTCGCAACGAGATGCCCAAGGAAGAAGCAGATGAATATATCAATATGGGTGCTCTCAACGGGCTGTTCGTCCTGGGCAGAAGTATCGGTATGATTGGGCACCATCTCGACCAGAAAAGGCTCAAGCAGGGGTTGTACCGGCACCCGTGGGATGACATCGCCTTTTTGAACGACTAGAGAGGGTTTAAAGACTAGAGGGGGTTTAAAGAAATGGAACGCGCGAACAAAGAAAAACCATGCCTGTTGATCATTGACATGGTAAAAGATAGTTTGGATCCTGAGCATCCGTTTCCCATTACGCCGTTTGCACTGCGTATTGTCCCGCCGATCAACAAGTTGATCGGCACCTTCAGGGAACAGGGTTGGCCGATGATATTTTCTACGGACGCCTTTCACGAGGGGGATTTTATCTTCAAGGGCCGTATGAAACCCCACTCCCTGGAGGGTACCCGGGGTGCCGAAATTACCGATGAGCTCGACTACCTGCCGGAAACGGATACATGGCTTCCCAAACCCCGTTTTTCTGCCTTTTTCGGGACCGGGCTCGAAAAAACGCTGCGTGAACAGGGCATCACCCTTTGCGCGGTAGCTGGCATTGCTACCAATTTTTGTATTCTTTCAACGGTCATGGATGCTCTGTCTCATGATTTTAAAGTAATTCTGCTCGAGGATTGCACCGCAGCTCACTCCGAAAGCGTTCATCAAGAAATGCTGGATATTTATCGGCGTAATCCCCTGTATCCCCTGTTTAGGGTGGCCTCGTCAGTGGATTGGAGGGATCTGCATGTTGATGGATGAACTGGCGCGCCGCGTTGAGGAGGCTTCGATCAAGCTGGCGGCAGCTGGGTCGGAGGTTAAAAACAAAGCGCTCGCTCATATAGCCGAAGCTTTAAATGCAAGGAAAGATGAGATTATCAAAGCTAACCAGGAGGATTTGGATAGAAGCGAGCGCGAAAAATTATCTGCGCCGCTTTTGAAAAGATTAAAATTTGATGAGGAAAAAATTGCAGATGTGGTCGATGGTATCTACAGCCTGATTATGCTCGAAGACCCTGTGGGTAAGACGGAGTTCTCCACCGGGCTGGATGATAACCTGGAGCTGTACAGGGTAACCTGCCCGATAGGGGTTATCGGTGTTATCTTTGAATCCAGGCCGGATGCTCTGGTGCAGATATCGACTCTCTGCCTGAAAAGCGGTAACGGGGTTCTCCTTAAAGGCGGTTCGGAGGCACTGGAAACCAATCGCATCCTGGCCGAGGTTATTATCCATGCGGCCGAAGAGGCGGGTATTCCCTCAAATTGGGCCGCACTTTTGGAGACGCGCTCAGATGTAAATGAAATGCTCAAGATGGACCGTTATATTGACCTGATCATCCCCAGGGGCTCCAATGATTTTGTCCGCTATATCATGGATAATTCAAAGATTCCCGTGATGGGCCATGCCGATGGAATTTGCCACTGTTATGTGGATGAGGACGCAGATTTGGAGATGGCCGTAAAAATTGTTGTGGATTCCAAAACGCAGTATGTTGCGGTGTGCAATGCTGCAGAAACCTTGCTGGTGCATGAAAATGTGGCACCGGAATTTTTGCCTGCCGCAAAAAACTTGCTGGACGCTAAAGGGGTAGAATTGGTAGGATGCCCCAAAACACAGGCGTTGATTCCTGCCGGGTCTGCTACGGAGGCGGATTGGAGAACCGAATACCTCGACTATAAGTTGTCTGTAAAAGTTGTTGCGGGGATCGATGAGGCTATTGACCATATTAATTTATACGGGTCGGGGCATACCGATGCCATTATCACCGGCAACAGGGAAAAAGCGGCGCGGTTTATGGATTATGTCGACTCAGGGAACGTATTCTGGAACTGCTCCACCCGCTTCAGCGATGGTTTCCGCTACGGGTTTGGCGCCGAGGTAGGAATCAGTACCTCCAAAATCCATTCCAGAGGCCCGGTAGGACTTGATGGACTGGTTATTTATAAGTACAAACTGCTGGGAAGCGGCCATGTGGTTGAGGACTATGCCAACCATTCCAGAACTTTTAAACATCTAAAATTGAATAAGGAATTTCGATGAATAGCATTTCGCTTTCGCAGTTAGGCCCCGGACTATTTTTGTTGTTTGTTGCCCTGAATACTCTTTGTTTTTTTCTGATAGGTCTTGATAAAAAAAAGGCCGTCCGTCATCAGTGGAGGATTGCGGAGAGGTCTTTTTTTATGCTGGCTCTTGCTGGCGGCGCGCTAGGAACGTATTTGGGTATGATTTCTTTTCGGCATAAGACAAAGCATTTAAATTTTATATGGGTGATGAGGGTTTTAATCATATTACATGGCATTGTTGCTTTCTATTATCTGTTTTTTTGAGGGCAACACAATTGTCCCTTTTAAACCAAATATGAAAAAGCTGATCAGGGTTTGATTTTACAATATCAGGGCAGCAAATGCGAAAACCCAATTTGTTTAAACACAGCGAAACTCAATTTGTTTTGCCCTACGGCAAACACTATGGTAAAATAAATTCGACACCATTAGGATAAGATGTCAAAAGGAAGCATAGGCAAAATGTTTCAGAGGGGGATAATTAGATGTTTGTTCCCAATGAAGAATTACATCAAATGATAGATGCCTTACCCGAAGACAAAAAACCAGCACTTAAGGAATTTTTAGAATCACTACTAGCAGCATCCTTGGAGGATAAGGATTGGTTAGATGCCGATTTAGGCGAACTTCCACCCTATGAATGGGGTGAAGAAGGTATACCTGATGGCAAAAGTGTTTGCTATAAGCGAGGGGCCGGATCAATAGTAGAAGGAGATAGATAAGTGAATGATAGAAAAGTGGTGCCTGGCGATGTGCTTGTTATTACCCTGCCCTCTCATTTTCCCGGGGGACGTGAGCAGGAAGGAAACAGGCCAGCTATAGTTGTGGGTATACCCAAGGGTTCCGTACGCTATCCCATTGTTGTGGTTGTTCCTTTGACAACCCAAGCGGGAGTGTGGGTTCAGAAAAACCCTGAATTGTATCAGAGAATTTCCAAGGGCGAAGGAGGAATTCCTAAGAATTCAATTGCTCTAATTGACCAGGTACGTGCTGTTGATATTCATAGAGTCAAGTCTTTCCTCGGGAGTTTGGAAGAATTAACATATTACTCTATAAGGGACAGCTTACTTAAACTTTTTCAAGGGTTACTTTAAAAACTCCACAATCAATCCCACCACCATTCCCAGATCATCCCAAATTTGAAAAGGATTGCACCTTGGTTGCTGCTATTCCTTTTAAGCATTCATTAAAATCAAGCTGCATAATGATAGTCTGTCTACCATCCACGCATAAGTTCCTGAAGTTCATCAGCCTTGTCCAATACTACGGCGCATTTTTCCCAATCGCCGCAGTCGGGGATGGTTTCCTCGTATTTGAGGATAAACGGGTTCTTTTGTGGCATTTTGTTAATTGCCAGTTCAGCGCGGGCTTCGTCCTTTTGGGCGATAGCGATCCAAACATCTTCCAGTACATCAGGAATTTGTCCGAACAGGGTATAGATATTTTGTAATCTGCTGGAGAGCTTGCTGTGAACCTTGTCCTCAACTGAGTCCTTATAGCGCATATTGTAGATATAAATCTTGTCGGCCAATTGCCCAATACGCTGAATACGTCCCTTGCGTTGTTCAAGCCTGGTGGGGTTCCAGGGAAGGTCGATATTGATAAGGGATCCCAGCGATTGCAAGTTTAATCCTTCGGAGGCGGCATCCGTACCCACCAGTATCAAAAGCTCCCGGTCCTTCACCAGTCTCTTGATTTTATCCTTGGTCTCTTTCTTAAATGCACCATCCAGATATATACGGGACTTGTCACCGCCTGCGTACAACCCGATGGGTACATCCGGGAAGTCTTTGGATAACTGCTCTGCTACATACAAAGCACTATCGTAATATTGAGAAAACAAGATGCACCCCTTGTCCTTCCACGGGCCTTCGCCCTCCACGCCTTGCGTAAGGATAGCCTTAATGCGGTTATATTTCGGGTCCGTATCAGTATTCGAATTCAAAACCGCTACCAGGCTGCCCAGGCAGTCAATTTCATTTGGTGTGAGATCTTTGATGTCGCCTTGAGCGGTTTCCTCGGGTTCATCCTCATCTTCATCAGCAATCTCATCATAAAGGGAGCGGAGTTTATCTTTTCCTTCTGCTGTCCACGCCAGCATTTTTTTGGCGGTATTTTCGCCGGCAAACATAGTACTGCCGATGCGCTTCAAAAGCAGGGTGGACATAAAACCGCCACCCTTAACTCTTGATGACAGCATATCGCAGAAGTCCTCGGCTATACCGTATGCCTGTTCAAGATAACCGGAAAGTTCCAGGGCTTCATCTTCTTTTTCTCCGAGGAGCACTGACTCAATCTTTTTCAGATATGGTTCGCCCGTCTGAGGGTTTGTATGAGTCTCCAAGTAATCACGGGTACGACGAACAATGCTTCGAATAAATGGGTTATGGTTCTGTATGAAGTCGTCGTCGTTATAAATCAGCTTGACCCGGTTTTTCTGTGGTGGGTTCAATTTATTATAAACGTCTTGTGACAGTACATTTTTATTATCATCTATGCCAAGTTGATTGCGTAAAATTTCAAAGCTCTTGTCCTCACTTCGTGGCGGAAAAGGATTGCGAACAATCTCCCACATCTCAGCTTCAGCGGTGGGATAGGGTTCTTCACCCTGAATATACTTTATAGCTGTTCCCGGTGTTCTTCTCCAAATACTGTAATTATCACCTAACACTTTATCTGCATCTGTCGGGAAACCCAATGCGGAAAGCAAATCAAGCGCCTCTATCGGATCAATTTGAACCGGTGTTGCTGTGGCGATAAGCAAACTCTTGGTACGAAGGGAGATTTCATACAGAAATGCCAGCAGATTATTCATCTGGGCCTTATGCTTATCGGCATCTTTTCCCAGGTTTTTACGCCTGGCGCGGTGAGCTTCATCCAATATGACGCACGAGAAACGTAAAGACTTCAGCATTTCTGCGGATTCAGACTTGCGCGTAATCAATCCTTGTGAAACGATCCCAACTTTGCGGGGGCATTTTAGTATAGCTTTTGTGCTATCGGCAGGGTATTCATAACCATTATCATCAACCCAATATTGCCCGGTCCACACAGCAGAAGGGAGGTTGAGCTGCGTTTTTAATTCGTCTTGCCATTGGAACAGCAGTGTTTTGGGCACGATGATCAATACTGGTTTATCGTCATACAATGCAATAAGTTTGGCAGACATGGCAAGCTGAACCGTTTTCCCCAGCCCTACCTGGTCAGCCAGCAGTAACCTTGAAATACAAACCACAATTTATCATTTCATCCTTATCCGGTATTCTTTACAATACTGTAATTGTGCTGGGGCCAATTTTTCTCGGAAAATTGATTGACGCCGCCGCAGGCAGTACAGCCGAATTAGTCTGGATGTCGGCGCTATATTATGTAGGTATTACGGCGTTTTTCCAGTTAGCCCGATTTATAAAGCGGTGGTTTATGCGCGACCAGTTTAACCGGGTTGCCTGTGACCTCCGCCAAACACTGACAGAAAGGGTGCTGGGGCGCAGTGTCCCTGAACTCTCACATGAAACGGCAGGCGACCTGATGAGCCGCACCGTGGGCGATATTACGCTTGTGGCAGATACAGTTATGAGCACCTTAAATGAGGGATGGGACACATGGCTGCTGATGCTTTCCTACTTCGTGGCTCTGATGTTTATGGACTGGAAAGTGACGTTGATTGCGTCTATCATGGTTCCCATCACGGTGATATTGGCACAAAGCATGCGGCATCTTCTCTATCGTTATTCTCTTGCCGTCCGGCAGACTGCATCACGCGCCAATACCGGATTGCAACGCTATTTAGATGGCGTGTATGTGCTGCGGCTGTTTGGCAGGGAAAAATCCGA
>CAZQXY010000040.1:4100-12705 GCA_964597455.1 uncultured Desulfovibrionaceae bacterium | reverse complement strand
TTAGCGGCTCATTTTTTCGTATTCATATTCGGAATTATAGGGATGATTACTCCTCCAGTGGCAATTTCAGCCTATGTTGCAGCCTCGCTGGCTGGCGGCGAAATGTTTGCAACCGGAGTTACAGCATTTCTGCTGGCCGTTCCTATCTACATCATTCCATATATGTTTGTCAACGAACCGTCTCTTCTTGGAGTCGGCTCCCTTGGGGTAGTCCTAAGCACACTGGTAACGGCAATGGCTGGTGTTTGGGCATTTGCTTCGGCCGTCCAGGGGTGGATATTCAAAAAGGCAGCAATTTGGGAGAGGTTAATGATGCTGGTGGGTTCGTTAATGTTGATGATGCCCGGTTATACAACTGACATCGTGGGTGTTTTGGTTGTAATTTTGACAATTGTGCTGCACAAGGCTCGCATTGGGGGAGGCTTCGGTATATTTTTAAAAACCAAAAGAAAGGTTAAAGGGTTAAGCTAAATTAAGTTTTAGGAAAAGTTTTAAACATTTACTATATAACTATTGGAGGGTTTTACATGAAAATAGACATAGTTACTCACGTTATGCTCCCCTGGTATAAGAAAGCTGTCTATAAGTACGCCGATAGATTTCCTACTGAAAAGGCTGTACAGGATAAACGGCTTGTATTGACCGATTGCGAAGAGAGAATGCGCAAGCTTGAGCCTTATGAAGACTTGGTGCAGGTAATTTCTACTACAATGCCCCCAATTGAGGAGATTGTAGGTCCTGAAGAAGCATTAGAACTGACGCGTTTGTGTAACGACGAAATGGCGGAAGCAGTAGCTAAATATCCCCACAGACATATTGCTGCCATTGCTAATGTTCCACTGAACAATATCGATTACGCATTGAAGGAAACTGAGCGGGCCATTACGGAACTTGGCTTCAAAGGCATTCAGGTCTATACCAGGGTAAATGGGAAGCCCCTGAGTACAGATGAGTTAATGCCTCTTTATGAACTTATGGTAAAATATGATTTGCCTATCTGGATCCACCCCATGCGCAGTTCAGACGAACCAGATTACGCCGCAGAGTCTGTTTCTTATAATCAGCTCTTCTCAATATTCGGCTGGCCTTACGATACAACAGCAGCCATGATTAGGCTTGCCTTTGCAGGAATTTTTGAGAAATTCCCGACCATAAAATTTATAACCCATCACTGCGGAGGAATGATCCCCTTTTTCTCTGACAGACTCATTGCCCATTATGACAATGGACTTCAACGTCTGGGGACTGAGTATTTTCCGGGCTTGACGAAACATCCCGTAGAATATCTTAAGATGTTCTATGCCGATACTGCCCTGGACGGCAACAGTAATTATTCCCTGGAATGTGGTCTGGCATTTTTCGGCGAAGACCGTCTCCTTTTTGGTACTGATATGCCGTATGATGTGGAAAACGGCGGTTTTTCAATACGGGAGACTATTAATGGTATAGAGAGGATGGAATTGCCTGACTCTACTAAAATGAAAATCTATGAAGGTAATGCGCGCAGGCTGCTGCATCTATAACCTAAGTATTGCAGCAAAAAGTGAGATTTAAAAAGCCTTCAAACTCTTTGAAAACAAGAGTTTGAAGGCTTATACTTTCAAAGGCAAGCAAGCTTCTACTACCTGCGGTAATGAGGCCTCCTGGCACGGGGAGGGGAAAGCACCTCCGACGCTACTATACCCAGCGCTATTTTCTCGCTGCCCAGCAACTCAACCAGCTGTTGCTGCATCCTTCGGCTATCTTCCCTTTGTGCCTCTACGCGCCGCATACCCTCTTCCGGCAGCCGAGCTGTCGAAAAAGCTGCAGGCGCAGGTGCAGATGCAGATGCAGACGACGGCCCAGAGGCGGGCCTTTTTTTCTGCTCACTTCTTTTCTTTAAAACCGGCTGCTGCATTTCTACCCGGTATTCCGTCGGGAAGTAGTCCTCCTGCCGTTCGGACGCAGGAGGCCGGGCGGGAGATTTCCTCGCGCCTTGAAAAGATTTCATAATCGAAGAAAGGATCGTCACAATAATAAATACAATCAGCAGTTCCAAGAAATATCGCTCCCTTTCGCAGAGAGGTCTCTTTTTTCTTTCATTATATCATTTCTACACAGGAATTGAAAAGCGGAGCAAAAATATTTTCAGTTGCCTGCCAAAAATTGCAAAAGGCCCCTTAGCTTGGCAGTTGCTTCTAAGGGGCCTTTTTTCGTTCTGCTTCCCCGAAGGTCATAGCCTACAAGGTTTTTGCTATTTTTCCGTTTCGGGATCAACTTTGATGGTGAATTCTTTTGAAGTAACAAGAGGGTCGCCGCCTGCTTCAACAATACTTATTTTGAACCTGTAAGTGCCTTCATCCAGCCCATCGCAAACCGTAAAGGGTGTTGTAATTCCATCCTCATCCATTAACTCGGGCAGCTCATCCAGCGTAAACCCCGATGAAGGACCAAAATATGCTTGATCATCATCTATGGTAAATACATTTCCCGAATCCCCGTATTCTATGACCTTACCGTCCAGATCTCCCCTCGTGACTTCCATTAGATACCTCAACCGAACATCATCTTCTATGTTCCGCACGTTCTTAATCGTGACACTGAAACCCGGGATATCTTTATCGGTCTCCACCAGCCCGGAAGGTTTTGTAAAGACAAACGCAGCCGAAGGCTCACCAACCAGCGTTACCTTGTAGTAATAAGTAGTAACTTCCTCGTTACCGTTTTCTTTTTCTGTTAATTCAGCCCTAACGAAAATGACATCGCCATTTTCCAGGAACAGCTCATCCTCATCGACCTCATCGATCTTATCATCATCATCGAAACCGTTCAAATAAACAGACAAAGAAATATTCTCTTTATCCTGGGCTTCAATTTCAATGCCTTCAAAATTTTCAAAGTCGGAAACCTTTAAAACGGCACCATCATCGTCATAATCGTCCACCTCTATTCCGTCAAAATCTAGAACATCGATGCCGCCGACTTTAAAAAATTTCAGGAAATCGTCGCCTATAGTAATCACATCTTTTTTATCATCGTACTTTACCCGCTTGCCCAAAGCCTCGGCAAGATGGCGCAGCGGGACAAAGGTCCGGTTGCTGATCAACTGAGCGGGAATATCCAGTTCATGCTTCTCGCCATTAATATAGAAAACCACATCATCTAGATAAAATTCAACCGTAATATCACCTTTGGTAACTGTCACCAGGCGTTTTCCCTTGTCCCAATCTATCTCTGCCCCCAATCCCATTATTACCGCACGGACGGGAATCAAGGTACGCCCCTCTTTTATCACCGGCGGCAATTCGGATTTTAACTCCTTACCACAAACGCGTATCTGTTCCTTTTTGAGAAATCTTAACTTCTTCTCCTCCTGCTTCGCCTCCTGCTTCTGAAGCACAAAGGCAGGGGGGCTGGTCTGTTTATGCTTTCCTTCCTCAATTTTTTTCAGCTGGCCCGGAGGAATTTTCTTAGAACCATCTTCCAGCCAGGGGGGAGCAGCAAACACAGAACCTGCAATGCTCAATACAAATACCGCGATTAATATAAAAACACCCGCTTTTTTTAACATGAGACGATCATCTCCTTTTATCATTATGTAATCCAGAAATTGATCTTATTTTGTTTTTCATCCAACCAGGAGGCAGATGGTTTTTTTTCTCTAATCCCGGGGGAACAAATGCCCCTTTATCCCTTCCCGGGGGAATAAACACCTCTTTCTCTCTTCCCGGGGGAATTACCGTCTCCTTATCCCGTCCAGAAGAATTAATAGCTTCTTTATCCCGATTCCACCCAGAAGAAGTAGAAGCTTTTTTGTCTCTTCCCGGAGGGATAATGGCTCCTTTATCCCGGCCAGCCTGGCCAGGGGGGATAAACGTTTCTTTATCTCTTCCAGGAGGAATAAACGCTCCTTTGTCTGTCCCCGCAGCAGGCATTTCTATTTTGCCGGTATCCGGATCCCTGCCAACTTGCCCCGGGGGCACCCTTTCAGGCGGCCCGGTATGTTCGGGTGTTCTCCCTTGGGGCTCGGCATGCTGATTTTTTTCTTCAAGTTTTCTCCCCCGAATATATTCTTCGGGCTCGAATATCTCTTCAGGACGCGCCTTGCTTAACAATTCCCGCACGGCCGGGGGCGGGCCAGGCTCCTTTTTTGCAGAGGCTTTTTGATCCGCAGGGCGTTCCTCATCCGGGCTATTTTCTTCATCTTCCTCGATTAAACCTTTCTCCAGCATCTGTTCACCCAGCACCAGCGAATTAACCGGCATGTCTTTCTCCCTGGCTTGGACAGCCTCCTGCGGTTTTAATGTCGCCACCTTGAGATAAGTGTTCACCTCCATACTCAAGATGCGCTCAGAAACCAGGGCCCGTAAATCATCTTCACAGACAATAAAACTCTCCGGTGCCGCCAATGAGATTAAGATTACGTTTTCTTTTTCAGCCGAGAGGTAATTGCCCGCATAGGCACCGTCCAAAATCAACGTCAGCGCTTCCCGGATATTTTTGCCCTGCAGTTGAAGCCCCTTGAGGATCTCCTGCGCATCTTCATTCAGCGGCTCCGCCTTGATGACCTCACCCTCACCGTTCAGCGAAAAGTAGAGGCTCGGGTTTATATCCAGGGCCAGATAGGCCTTCGGCCGGCATAATGCCGAATAAAAGGCCAAACAGCAGGCGAAAACCAGGATTACGGCAGCTGCAGCTAAGGCCGGGGAAAAGCGGTTTCCTTTCTTTTTCGCCGGCAATTCCAGTTCGATCTCCGCCCCCGTATCGAACTCCTCCCCGTTACCGGGAAGTTTAAAATATTCACCTTCCGGGGTGAGCAAAAAAATATACTCTTCGTTGCTCTCGAGGACCAGACCCTTCACCTTTTTCACTTCGCCTGCAAAGCCCCCTTTCCCCAGATATACTCCACCAGCCCCTCCACCTCTTCGGAACTTGCAATCAGGATAAGCGAGAGGAGATACCTGCGCCATTTCTCGAGCAGTTTCCTTTTAGCACCGGTCAGCAGCTGGATTTCTTTTAACGGAAGCCTCTTTTCCCGGTAAATGCGCTCAACAAGCGCGCTTTCCCCGGCCGTTTTCAGCGCAATATCCTTTAAACTGTCCCTGGTATCACGGTGCCGGGGAGAATTCTGCACCAGCACCGGCAGCGTAAGGCCGAACTGGGAAAGAAGCTCCTTCAGACTCTTAATTTCATATGCGCGCTCTTCTTGATCAAGTTCAAGCAGGTAACTATTCAGGGAAGCGGCCGTCTGCAAACGGTTCAGGGATTCCTCGATACCGTTCAGCGTATTCAGACTTTCTGAAGCAGACTTTTGATAGCTCCTGAAATAATCCACCAGGCTGTTTCTGATCAGGGCTTTGGCATAACCGGTGAACCTCTTCCCCGCTGCGGGCTCATATGTATCAACAGCTTTATTCAAGGCGATCAGGGCCACGCTTAACTCATCATCGTTATGCCAGTCAAGGCGGGTCTTGCAGACATAAGAAGCATACCCGCGGATGAATTCTTTCTGGGACATTAAGAATTCTTCTCGCAGGTGCTCATTACCCTGCTGTATATCCCGGATGATAGCGCTGATGTCCTGCAAGGGTCTGGCCTCCTATTATCTAATACGTAAAGATCCGGTTCTTTGAGGGGGTAGCCTATGTAGTTACAAGGGCCACTTGACAGATGTAACTACAAGATCTATACTCAAAATATAGGAAAAAATGAAAAATAATAGTATTAAGCTAAATTTATAAGAAATGATGTGAGGTAGCTTGTATAAATTTACTGTAGGTCTTCGCGAGGCTAAAGCCAATTTAAGCAGGTTAGTAAAGGAAGCCAAACGTGGGACAGAAATTATTCTCACGGAAAGAGGAAAACCTGTAGCAAAATTAACTCCAATAAAGCAAGAATCACTATCCCTTGAGCAGCGATTAAACAAATTGGAACAATCCGGCTGGTTAGTACCACTTCAGAAAAATAAAAGCACCAAAATCCCAACTCCTCTTCCTCTGTCCGGCCAAAAAGCCCAGGAATTATTGCAGGAGGACCGTAACAAATGAAGTTTATAGATCCCCATATTATATACTGGGATACATCAGCCGTTATCTCAACACTTTTCCAGGATGAACACAGTGAACAGGCTTTATATTATGCCGGTTTGGAAGGTGCACATTTAATCTCCAGCCTGGCTTTGGCAGAAACCCATGCCGTATTGAACAGACTCCGGCGCGAGCGGCTGTTGAACGATATTTTGTTCGCGGCTGCCGTAGAATCCCTCGAAACAGGGCCATGGAAACACCTTAAAATCGTTCCCGATGATACTGAAATAAAGGTGTTGGGTAAAAAATGGCCTTTATGCGGTGCAGACCTCTGGCACCTTGCCGCGGCCAAAACCCTGCAGGAGGAATTCCCTGAATTATTGCTTTTAACCTATGACAACAGATTGCATCTGGCTGCTTCCGGTGAAGATCTGGCGAAATAACATGCTGCTAAACGGAATAATTGCAATTCGGAGGTGGAACACAGGGGGACACAAAAGAACTGTCTGAAACCACTGAAAAACCCCTGAATTGTCAACTTTTCTCAAAATGATTTAAGCATAGCTAGCCAAGAACATAGTTTTTCAATGGTTTCAAGAAGTGTCGCCCGCCCCAATGTGTCGTCTAAGCAACTTTGCTATCTTCTTTCTCAACAGCCATGGTTGTTGTTATCCGCGGTTTTTATCCCCGCCTGGTGAATCGGGTTTTCTCAACTTAGAGATCGAATCGCGCATCTGGGTATCGGCTAAGATATTCTGCATATTGTAATAATCCATTACACCCAGCTTGCCATCGCGCAGCGCCTGTGCCATAGCCTGGGGCACTTCGGCTTCCGCCTCCACAACCTTGGCCTGCATCTCCTGCACCGCAGCCTTCATCTCCTGCTCCCTGGCTACCGCCATAGCACGCCTTTCTTCGGCCTTGGCCTGGGCAATGCGCTTGTCTGCCTCTGCCTGGTCCGTCTGCAGCTGGGCGCCAATGTTTTTGCCTACATCTACATCAGCAATATCAATGGAGAGGATTTCAAAAGCCGTGCCCGAATCCAAGCCCTTGTTCAGCACGGTATGTGAAATATTATCGGGATTCTCCAGAACCGCCTTATGGGTATTGGAAGAACCGATCGTCGTGACGATCCCCTCCCCGACACGGGCAATAATTGTTTCCTCACCCGCGCCGCCTACAAGGCGATCGATATTGGCCCTCACTGTAACGCGCGCTTTTGCCTTGACTTCAATACCATCCTTGGCCACCGCCGCCACCGTCGGGGTTTCAATCACCTTGGGGTTAACGCTCATCCGGACCGCCTGCAGAACATCCCTGCCAGCCAGGTCAATCGCAGCCGCCCTCTCAAAACCCAGTTCGATATCCGCCCTTTGGGCAGCGATCAGAGCATTCACGACCCTGTCCACATTACCTCCCGCCAGGTAATGTCCTTCCAGCTTGTTTACATTCAGCTGCAGCCCCGCCTTGGTAGCCTTGATCAAGGGCTCTACCACTCTGTGAGGAACAACCCGGCGCAGGCGCATCCCGATCAGGGTTACAATACCTACACGTACCCCCGAAGCCAGAGCAGCGATCCACAATCTCAAAGGTATAAAACTAAACAATACCGAAAAAGCAATAATAAAAAGAACAAATAAAACCAGCAGAGGCATCAGAGCATCCAAAAATATCATCCTTTCCCATTGAATATATTTATGACTTTAAACGAACCACAACCCGTCTTCCTTCAACCTTAATAACCTCTATCTCAACCCCCGCAGGGATATAAGAGCCTTCACTGACCACATCCAATCTGGAGCCCTCGATCTCTGCTATTCCAGCAGGCCTCAGAGGAGTAATACTCTTACCGGGTTTTCCTTGAAAATGGCTTAAATCCGCGGAGGAACTGAAACCCTCTTCGCTGGTGGCAGCGTCGGTAAGAATAAACCGGCGCAATATCCCCTTGCGCTGAAAATATTTAAAAGCCAGATAACCGGCAACGATAGAAACCAAAATAGATATGAACAGCATTTTAAGACCTACTTCGGCAGAAGCTGCCGACAGGATAATAGAAACAAAAACGGAAACAAGCCCACCCAACCCGAAGATGCCAAAACCCGGGATAAAAGCTTCCACCAGGAGCAGTATAATTCCCAGGACAAAAAGAAAAATAGCCGGCCAACCGCTTACTCCGGTGAAAAAATGTCCACAGAAATAAAGCCCGAAACAGAGAATGCTCAAAAGCCCGGCTATGCCAAAACCCGCCGAAAGGACTTCCAGGATCAGAAAAATAAAAGCAAGCGAAAGAATAATTGTAGCAACGGTGGGCTTGATCAGCCATCCAGACAGCTCTTCCCATCCGGTCGGCGAAAGCCTTACAATCCAGGCATCTTCCTGGCCGATCATTGCAAGCAGTTCGTTTATATCAGCAGCCGTGCCATCGCAAAAACCGAGGCTTTCTGCTTGCGCAGCCGTAAGCGTGAGCAGCTCTTCCCCGGATACTACGCCCTCGATCTCTATCTCCCTGCGCACCATCGCCGCTGCCAGCTGCGGATCTTTGCCCTGTTTTTCGGCAACCCCTCTCATCTCCGCCTCCCAGGCGGAGATGAGCTTCTCGT
>CAZQXY010000040.1:0-4090 GCA_964597455.1 uncultured Desulfovibrionaceae bacterium | reverse complement strand
CCGAGCCCAGGACCCTGGGCTCGGCGGCCCCGATCGAAGCGCCCGGCGCCATATAAATACCGTCGGTACACAGCGCAAGGTAGGCCCCCGCAGAGAGCGCGCGCGGCTTGATATACGCGTATGTTGGACCGGGATAATCGCTCAACAGCGCGCCGGCATTCTGGGCGGTCTCGATATACCCGCCCGGCGTATCGAATTCAAGCACCACAGTCCCAGCGCCTGCCGCTGCAGCTTCCTCCAGGGAACGCCCCAAAAAATGCTGCCACCCCGGATCAATATCGCTCTTGACAGGGACAATGTAAACAGATGAAGACGCGGAAAATGCGATCGAAGCAGTGAAATAAGTTAAAAAGGACGATAAACCTAGCAAAAACAGAAGAAAATAAAGCAGAAATTTGGTCTTCCTAAACAAAAACACTCCCCATACTCCCCCATAAGAGTAAAACTTGGTTAGCCCAAGTTTTACCCGAGTAATTCTTCTACAACTTTTTGATCACCCAGCAACCTCTGCATAAGTTCCACAGGCAACTCCCCCTATCCGGGTATTATCTGTAAAACCTCTTTTTTTTACGTGCAGCCTCAGCCTTCTTTTTACGACGAACACTTGGTTTTTCATAATGCTCTCTTTTGCGAACTTCAGAAAGTATGCCTGTCCTCGCACACTGTTTTTTAAATCTTCGCAGAGCATTATCAAGGCTCTCGTTTTTTCCGACTTTAACTTCAGACACATGTTTCCCTCCCCTCCGCCCTAAACCTCAAATCGAAGGACCTTCAGAAACCATACAAGAAACTATACGTTTTATTATACCTTTTAGGCAGTTCACTGTCAATGAAATGAAAAGTGTTGCAAACAGTCGCTCAAAGCAACTTTTTCCCCCCAACCGGCTTAATATGGAAGAAGCTTAATCTAAAATAATCGCAAATGCAAAAAATAAAAAAATATATTTGATGTAATATTTAGAGGTCCGAAACCACTGAAAAACTATGTTCTTGGCTAGCTATGTTTAAATCACTTTGAAAAAAGTTGACAATTCAGGGCTTTTTCAGTGGTCTCTCTTAGAGGTCCACCTGATCCGTAATTGGGAAGGAGCCCCTACCGGCCAGCGCAGCTGGGTCAGCCAGTTGCCACATCACCCAGCGGCCTGCCTCCTAAAAGATGGGCATGAAGATGCTGCACTTCCTGGCCTCCGTCCTCCCCGCAGTTTATAACAAAACGGTAGCCCTTTTCATCAACATTATATTGCCGGGCAAGTTCTTTGCATACCAGGGCCAGATGCCCCAGGAGAACCTTTTGCTCAGGGCCCAAATCATTTAAAGTTGAAATATGCGAGCGTGGTACAATCAGGATATGGACCGGGGCAACGGGATTAATATCATGAAAAGCAAAAACATGTTCGTCTTCATAAGCAACCTTGGACGGAATTTCACCGTTAATGATTTTACAAAAGATACAGTTATCCAAAGCGACCACCTCCTTCTGACTGCAGGATTCGGAATACCTGCAGAGTAACAATTGATCATTGCCATTATACCATTTTAAATTGCTTTTCAAAACAAAATATTTAACAATTTGAACTCCTTCCACTGCATCTGCTATAATAAAAAAAAGATTGGTAAGAAAGGATCGTATTGAACATGGGCGGAGATATCACCGTTAAAGAAGCACTGGAAATAACAAACCCCGTTTATATCGACCTGCGCTCCCCCCATGAATTCAGCCAGGGTTCGATTCCGGGGGCAGTAAACGTTCCACTCTTTAACGACGAGGAAAGGGAGATTATTGGTCTTATTTATAAAGAAGATCAGGACAAAGCCCGCATGAAAGGGCTGTCTTTTGTTACCTCGAGACTCCCCGGTTTTATAGAGAAAATAAAAAATCTGGGGCTGGAAAAAACACCGGTACTGTACTGCTGGAGGGGCGGCATGCGCAGCAAAAGCGTGCAGGGTCTCCTGGAATTGCTGGAGATTTCCTCCTGCAGGCTGAAGGGAGGGTATAAATCCTACAGGCGTTTTATTCTCGACCGTTTAAACAGCTATGAGTTAAAAAAACCCGTTTATGTCCTGAACGGGTTGACGGGGGCCGGCAAAACGGAAGTGCTGCAACTGCTACAAGAAAAAGACTGCCCTGTTATAGACCTCGAAAAACTGGCAAGCCACCGGGGGTCTCTTTTCGGCCATCTGGGAATTAAAGAACAACGCCGCCAAAAAGATTTCGAAGCCCTGCTCTGGAACGGCCTGGAAAAACACAAAAATGCCCCATACCTGCTCATTGAAGGCGAGGGTAAAAGAATCGGTTCGATTTACCAGCCGGAATTTCTTTACAGGGCTATTCAGGAAGGAAGGCATATCCTGCTGAGGGCGCCTCTGGAAAACAGGGTTGCCAGAATCCTCAAAGAATATACACCGGACACGCCGGAGGAAATCGGAAAAGTGGAAGAAGCAATACTGCTCCTCAGAAAGTATCTGGGCTCCGATACGATAGCGCTACTTCTCTCAATGTTGAAGGAAGCCAAATATGATCAACTGGCAAGCCTGCTTTGCCGGCAATACTATGATCGCTTATACAGTGAATCGAGAAAAGAGAGAAATAAATATGTCCTCATCGTGGACAGCAGCAACCCCGAAAAAGCAGCAGAAAAAATCCGCGGCTATCTGGCCATGGCCACAAAAGAATCGGTGGCGGGTATTGACCGGAGTTTCTCTTAACTGTAAAATAGTACATATCCCAAAATGAAGGAGAAAAAAATATGAACGTTTATGACCATGCCCATGCCCTGGCAAAAGCAATTACGCTATCCCCCGAATTCAGGGATTATCAAAAAAGCCATGAAAAACTGGAAAACGATAAAGGCGCTAAAGAAATGCTGGGCGATTTCCGTAAAAGCCAATGGGAACTGCAGCAGCAAAAGATGTCCGGCATTGAAGTCGCCCCTGAACAGGAAAAGCGCCTTGCACAGGCCTTGGAAATTATCAATCTCAATCAGGTTTTAAAAGACTACCTCGAAAAAGAGTATCGTTTCAGCATAATGCTGACCGACATTCAAAAAATTATTGCCTCCCCGCTCGAAGATCTCATTGCCCAGGAAATAAGGGAACAACAATCTGCCGAGCCCCGCCCAAAGGAAGAGCAACAGAAGACAAAGCAGCCGAAGGAAGAGTAGCCCTGGCAACCCGGGGCGCTTTTTCCTTCGCTGCCTGTTTATCCTGAAGCATAATGCCGGGGGGCTATTTCATCACTACTTCTTCCTCTTCCTCTTCCTCTTCGCTGTCTGCCTGGTCTACCTGCCAGAAAGGAACTACCCTGCTTAACACCCGGTCCTCAGCGTCAACGAATTTCCATACCGCATCTTCGAAATCTACTGAACTTCGCTCTACAGTTATTACATGATAATAATTGTCCATTGGTTCAACCAGCACCTTAATCTCCATTTCTCCAAAGCCAGGACCCACGTCCATACCCTTAATTTCGCTGTTGACGGCAAAAACTGCTATTTCCTCAGCAGCATTGAAAGGATAATCGGGAAGCGCCATCCCCATCTCCTGCGATACTCTGAGCCACTCATCGTAATCCGCCACCAGGTTAAAAGAAGTCGGCGAGATGAGGTTCCCCCAGTCCATAGTGGTAAAAGCTATACCGTCCGCTTCGCTTTCAGGCGATCCAACTGTTGGCTCCACACGAAAAAAGTTGTCATACACCGTAAGTCCTACAAGCAATACCAGTAAAAAAATAAGTGGAATGAGACGACGTGCTTCAACTACAAAAAACTTGCCCCTTTTTTTCATAGATCTTCCCCCCTGAACACTTCTTCTTCATGATTATATGCAGGGGAAAAACTTAATATTCCAGAAAATTTAGCCGGGAAATTATAAAACTACAGGTAGCCTAGGGGTCATTTCTCTAACACCACATTGCCGACAATTATACTGCCAACTGGATTTTCTGCATCGCTAATACACAATCATTTTTATTCTTTAACTTGCGGCTAAGCAGATTTTTTCAGCCATTCCAACTTACCATTACTTTGCAAGCCTGTTCCCGATGAGGTGGTCGCCGGCGTTTTTTTTGATCAGAACCTCTTTGATTTGGCCG
>CAZQXY010000039.1:9598-12836 GCA_964597455.1 uncultured Desulfovibrionaceae bacterium | reverse complement strand
TTTTTATTCGCAGAAAGCCCGGTACTGTTGTAAGTTGTGACATTTCTGCCAACCGTAGCAATCTGTTCATATTTGCCTCCTTTGACTTTTCGCTCGATCTTAAATCCCTCTTCGTTACCCGAATTATCCGTCCAGGTTAGCTCAATATTAGACTTGGAAACAACCCTGGCTGCCAGATTGGATGGCTTAGTCGGGGTAACACCGGTTTCCAAGCTGACTACCGGGCAGAACGATGAATGTCCGATATTGTTGTAGGCTCTTACCCTGTAAGTGTAGGTAATCCCGGCAGAAATCCCCCTGGTATCGGAATAGGTCTGCGTATTGTTGCCGACAGTGGCGATTTCTACATAGTCGCCCTTCCCTGCTTTTCGTTCAATCTTAAATCCCTTTTCGTTGTCCGAGTTGTCCTTCCAGCTCAAATCGATGCGGGAATTGGAGACAACCTCCGCCGACAGGTTGGATGGTGCGGAAGGGGCAACACCGATTTCCGCACTGGCCTCCGCACTGTAGTCTGAATCCCCGGCATCATTAAACGCTTTTATTCTGTATGTGTAGACACCGGCAGTAAGACCTTTATCAGAATAGGAAACAACATTTTTCTTGAGATCGCCGGCGATCTCCTTCCAACTGCCTCCCGCTGCTTTCCGTTCAATCTTAAACCCCTGTTCGTTATCAGAAGTATCGGCCCACGTAAGATTAATCTGTGAACCGGAAGCCACAGCTTTAAGATTTGCGGGCGTTGAGGGTTTGCCTCCTAGCGTAGCTCCGGCCGCATTGCAGTAGTCCGAATTTCCCCCATTATTATAGGCTCTAATCCTGTAAGTGTAGGTAACGCCGGACTCAAGCCCCGTATCGGCATAGGTAGTTATATCCGCCCCGACAGCATCAATTTCTTGAAAATCGGTCGTGGAGGTCTTCCGCTCAACTTTAAAGCCTTCTTCATTAGCGGAGGTATCCGTCCAGGACAGGTTAATTTGCGCATCGGTAACAGCGGCTGCCTTCAGATCCGTTGGAGCAGAGGGCGGCAACGAAAAGGTAGTGGCACTAGTAACATTGGAGTATTCTAAATCGATGTTCGAGGTATCGGCTTTGTAAGCCCTTACTCTGTAATAGTAAGCAGTATTTGAAGTAAGACCTGTATCAGATAACTCCGTCACGTTAGGGCCAACGGCAGGAAGTACGGAATAAGGACCGTTCTCCGAATCGCCCCTCTCCACTATAAACCCCGTTTCATCATCAGAATTATCAGTCCACGTTAATTTAATTTCCTTCCCCGATACGGCCACTGCTTTCAAGTCTGAAGGCGCCGCAGGAGGATCGGCGGCCAGTACCGGAATCGCCCCCAACACTGGATTTAACAGCAGGAGAAGTATTAGCAGCAAGCTTACTTTTTTCATCATTTCCCTTCCTTTCCCAGGCCAATATTTTAAGGGGTTGCCCTTAATAGCCCTATTCTATTAGACGTTCCATAGTAGTAATATGTTTCAGAAAAATAATCATTCCTGAAAAAAGTTCAATGGTAATTTTCACCAGAAAGTCTATTTCTGAATATTGACATTAGTGAAAAGGCATTATACAATATCTTTAAACCCCCCATAGGGATATAAGATTACAGAAGGTTTGCCTGGAAACTGAAAATTAAAATGCAGGGAGGAAACCTAAATATGTATAATGTGCAAGTTCACATTGGTGAGATGCTGGCAAGGAATGCCAGGATGTTTCCGGAGAAGGTAGCACTGGTGGAGAGGGCTCCCGCAGAAAACAAACGATTTGCAATTACCTGGAGTGAGTTTGACAGGGATGCCAACAGGTTCTCACAGGTTCTTCGGGGGATGGGTATTAAAAAAGGTGATAAAGTCATGCATCTCATGAACAATTCCATAGACTGGCTGGTGGCCTACTTCGGTATTCTCCGTACCGGTGCATGGGTAGTTCCTCTCAACTTCCGGTTTACTGCCGAAGACATAAAATACTGTGCTGATGTTGCCGAGCCCCAGATTTTTATCTTTGGCGCGGAGTTCAAGGAGAGGATAGAGGCCATCAAGGATACGCTTGGCTCTGTGAGAAATTACATCTGTGTGGGTGAAGATATCCCGCCCTTTGCCGAATCATATTCAGCACTGCTATCCGGGGCAAAAGCTGATCCCCTTAATGTAGATATTACCCTCGATGATCCCTGCGGGCTTTACTTTACTTCCGGAACTACAGGGCAGCCAAAACCGATACTCCTGACCCACAAAAACATGGAGCATGCCTGTATTTCCGAGAACAGGCATCATCTTCAAACCGAGGAGGATGTTTTCATTCTCATTCCTCCGCTCTATCACACCGGCGCGAAGATGCACTGGTTCGGAAGCCTTATTGTCGGCGGACCTGCGGTGATCCTGAAAGGAATATCGCCGAAATGGGTTTTCGAAGCTGTAAGCGAGGAAAAAGGCACCATTGTCTGGCTGCTCGTTCCCTGGGCGCAGGATATACTCTTGAAGCTGGATAGCGGCGAACTAAAAATAGAGGATTACGAGCTTGACCAATGGCGCCTTATGCACATAGGGGCCCAGCCCGTGCCTCCTTCATTGATTGCTCACTGGAAGCGGTATTTCCCGCAGATGGCTTATGATACAATCTACGGTCTCGGTGAAGGTGCCGGCCCGAACTCTATACATTTAGGGATGGAAAACACACACAAAATTGGAGCTATCGGGCGACCCGGCTTTAACTGGGAGGCCCGCATCGTTGATGAGAATGGCCATGATGTCGTCACCGGCCGGCCGGGAGAGTTGATCCTGCGCGGGGGCGGCGTGATGAAAGAATACTATAAAAACCCGGAAGCAACAGCCCAAGCGTTAAAGGACGGGTGGCTCCATACAGGCGATATCGTCAGGCAGGACGAAGACGGGTTTTTCTATATTGTAGACAGGAAAAAGGATGTAATTATTACTGGCGGTGAGAATGTGTTCCCGGTAGAGGTCGAAAACTTTCTGCATACCCACCCCGCCGTTAGGGATGTGGCGGCAATCGGTTTTCCCGATGAGCGGCTCGGCGAGATAGTAACTGTCGTTGTAGCCCTGATTCCCGGCAAGGAAGCTTCGGAAGCAGAGATCCTGGAGTACTGCCGGGAGTTGCCAAAATTTAAAAGGCCCAGGAAAGTGTTTTTCGGTGAGGTTCCCCGAAACCCTACCGGCAAAATCGAGAAGCCAAAATTGAGAAAAAAATATACCGGTACAAATGAAGCCTTTAA
>CAZQXY010000039.1:4620-9588 GCA_964597455.1 uncultured Desulfovibrionaceae bacterium | reverse complement strand
AATAAAAGAATATTGATTGCCCATCGGCTGAAAAATCTTTTAAGAAAGGTCCAGAGGATCGTCCAGCTTTAATGCTTTGGCTCCATTTTCGGAACATATTTTTTCCAGCTCCTCTCTGCTGAAGCCTATCTTTTGCAGGTGTTTCATTTCGTGGAATAATCCCTGCCCATGTTCAACGGCATAAGCTCCGGCATCACTGCCTAATGCTATCTTTGTGCCCATTTCAACAGCTTTCTTTATATTTTCCAATTGCCCTTCAAATACCTTGCTGATGACTTCTCTTTCCCGATTGTTAAATTTTTCGTCAGAGGAATGAAGAATATTTCCCAGGGGAGCGAGGGTCGGAACCCACACAATTCCTTTTTCGGCCATAGAGTAAACTTGCGCTTCGGAAATCAGATAACCGTGCTCTATCGTGTGAACGCCTGCTGCTATGGCCTTTTGCACTCCATCCCGGCCATTGGCATGCACCATCACAGGCAGAGCATGTTCCTTGGCGGCGTCCGCCATATATTGTAATTCATGCATTTTAAAGGCAGTTTCCCCGGTTTCGCCATACTTTTTAAAGTCTACCAATCCCGTTAAGATAATTTTTAAATGATCAGGCTCGTGCTCTAAAAGAAATTTAAATTCTCTTTTAAAATCCTCAAGGCCGGTTATTGGTTTCCCCAAAAAAGAGCCATAATGGCCCTTTTTATATAAGGCATAGATCGGGGATTTGTAGATCATCCCTTCTTCCCCGGCTATTTCTCTCGCCAATTTGGAAGCAAAAAACGCATCGCCTCCATCCCTCAAAATATAGATTCCCCGTTTTTTATACTCCTTGAAGATCGTCCTGATCCACTTTATTTTTTTCTCTCTGCCGGCACTTTCCCAAACCCTTTTATTAAATAAATGATTTAAGGCCAAATGAATATGTGCGTCAACAAGCATTGAACTTACCACCCCTTTTGCCCGTTGATCTAAAAGTCATGAATATATCATGCTCTCGTCATCTGAATAGAGGACGAAGAAAACCATTATTTGGTTCACCCTTTCTTTTATTTTCTAGAACAGGGCGCTATTTTCTAGAACAGGGCGCAAGAGTTGGGAACTTTTCCCCTTTCATCTTCGTCTAACTTATAAAATAAAATCCGTTTACAAGGAGGATTATCCATGAAAATGAAATGGCTTCCGTTTTTAATTGTTGCTATCCTACTCTTAGCTGCTTTTTCACTGAGCGTTGCCGCCCAACCCATATCGGTAACCATAAACGGCGAAGGGATAGAATTTGACGACGTCGAGCCACAGCTGGAAAACGGGCAACTGCTGGTCCCTTTACGGGCAATCACTGAAACCCTGGGTGCCGAAATAAACTGGATCGACACGCCACCGACCGCAATTATCACCCGGGGAGACGATATCGTTAAGCTGCAGCCCGGCCAGGAAAAAGCGTTGAAGAACAGCGCGGAATTTAAGCTGGAGGCAGCAGCGCAGCTCGTAAACGGCAGGGTGCTGGTTCCGCTTCGCTTCGTCTCCGAGGCCCTGGGGGCTGAGGTGAAATGGCAGGCCTATACAAAGACGGCAGTTATTCAGGATTCCGGCTCTGGAGTGGGGACGAACAAGCTGGGAGAACCGGCGGAAAACCTCCCCGTGGTCGGCTCCCAGGCCAACCTGGAAAAGCTGCTTAAGGAGGCTGAACCTTTTTACGGGAACTTCTTCGGGAACCTGGGGGGACCCCGGCGAAACGCCCTGGCCCTGGATGCGGGAGCGGCCGAGGAGCCCCAGTCGGCAATGAAAGAGACAGCGCCCGCGCCTTCACCTGCCTCCGGAGATTACTTCCAGACCAATATCCAGGTTCAGGGGGTGGATGAAGCCGATCTTGTCAAGACAGACGGGCAGTACATCTACCAGGTCAACGGGGGGCGTGTGGTTATCGCCAGGGCTTATCCCCCGGAGCAGATGGAAATTTGCAGTACGATCAGCTTTAAGGACCAGGAATTTACCCCCCGGGAGATCTACGTGGATGAGAAGCATCTTACTGTTATCGGGGATTCCCGCAAGGAAATCCCCTCCACTAAAGATCCCGTTATCTACAGTGAAGATCAAAATATGATGATTTACCCCCCGCCTTTTTACTTTCACCCCACGGTCAAAACGGTTATTTTCGACATCAGCGACCGGAAAAATATCAAGCAGCTGCGGGAAGTCGAACTGGAGGGGTATTACGTCTCTTCCCGCAAGATAGGCGCATCCCTCTACCTGGCAGCCAACAGGAACATCAACTATTATTATATCATGGAAGATAAGGCTGCAAACATGGACGAAGCAGTAGCGGGAAAAATAATGGAAGGAGCCGAAAATCCGACACCCTCCTACCGCGACACCGCCGTAAATGAGAAATTTATAAGCGTCGATTATGCGAGGATCCGCTATTTCCCCGGTTTTACCCGGCCCAATTACTTGATCGTCGCGGGTCTGAATCTGGCCCAACCCGATGAGCCCGTCCGGGTGCATACCTTCCTGGGTGCGGGTGACAATATCTACGCCTCCCAGCAAAACCTCTATGCCACTGTGACAGGATACGGCAGCCCCGTTGCGAGAATTCCATCCTACAGCCCCGATACCTATATTTATAAATTCGCCCTGGATGGCGGCAGGATCAGCTATACCGCCAGGGGGAAGGTGCCGGGCACTGTATTAAACCAGTTTTCCATGGACGAATACGCTGAGCACTTCCGTATCGCCACCACTTCGGTTAACCCCTGGGGCGGCGGAGAGGATACTTCCCGGAATAACGTCTATATCCTGGATAAAGAGCTGAGTGTGGCGGGGAAAATTGAAGATATTGCCCCCGGTGAAAGAATCTATGCCGTGCGCTTCATGGGCAAGAAGGGCTACATGGTTACATTCCGAACTATAGACCCGCTTTTCGTGCTGGACCTTGGGAATCCGGAGGCCCCGCGCGTCCTCGGCGCTTTAAAAATTCCCGGCTACAGCGACTACCTCCACCCTTACGATGAAAACCACATCATCGGCTTTGGCAAGGATACCATGGAGATCGTCCACAAGGACAGCAAGGGGAATATCATCAGCACAGGAGCGATCGATCTGGGGATCAAGCTAGCCCTCTTCGATGTCAGTGATGTGCATAATCCCGTGGAGAAATTCAAGGAAACAATCGGGGGCCGCGGTACCAGCTCCGAGCTCCTGCAAAACCACAAAGCCCTGCTCTTCAGCAAGGAGAAAAACCTCCTGGCCTTTCCCGTTACCGTGATGGAGTCCAAAGGCAGCGCTGGAGCGGTTCCCGACTACGGCGTATTTACCTTCCAGGGCGCGTACATCTACAACCTGGGGCTGGCGCAAGGCTTTCAATTGAAGGGGAAAATCACCCACCTTACAGGGGAAGATTACCTCAAAGCCGGCCGCCACTGGTACGACAGCAACAAAAACGTGCAAAGGGTCATCTATATCGGCGATGCCCTTTATACACTCTCCCAGGGCATGATCAAGGCCCACGGCCTGCCCGACCTGAAAGAAGTAAACGCCCTGTCAATCCCGGGGAAGTAAACAGTTAAGAATGTGCTTCAAACTTTAAAAAGGGCTTCAAACCGCGAGATTCGTTGCGCCGGTTAGAAGCCCTTTTGAACAAAAGAAGGGATTTTCCAGAATTCCTAATCTTTCATCAGACGTGAACAAAGAATAATATATCTTTACAAGCCTGAATATTCATAATAAACTGTAATAAGTAAAAATGGTGCAATATTAAGGCCGAAACAAGGAGGAGATACTCTTTGATTGCAAACAAAAGGGGTATTTTGGCGGTTGTGGGTTGTTCGGTTGCAATATTCTGGCCGGGAGCCCTGATATTCGGCTACCCAGGGGTTATGGGGCCTTACTGGCAGGAAATGTTTGGTGTCGGACAGGGTGCTATTAACAATACCATGTTTTTTCTTTTAACCGCACTGGGATTTTTTATGTTTTTAGTGGGGCAGTGGCAGGAAAAATACGGTACCAGGATGATGATCAGTATCGGAGCACTGGCTTGCAGCCTAAACATGCTCATTTTAGCCTGCACTTCAAGTCTTTATTTGTTGTATCTCTGGGCTTTTATCAATGGTGCTGCTTGCAGTTTTATTTACATCCCCGGACTGACATCTGTACAGCGATGGTTTGTCAATCGCAGAGGACTTGTATCGGGAATAGTCAGCCTGGTTTTCGGTATGTCGGCAGCAGTTATGGCACCGGTTTTTAGCAAAATGCTTCATTCTACAGGCTATGTCCCCATGAACTTTGCGATAGCCGCAATCAGCCTTCCGATAGGCATAACGGCAGCTCAGTTTACAGAGACTCCGGAAAGAATAAAAATCGCTTTTAAGACAGTATCCGGGGGTGGTGCAAGTGCTGCAAGTGCTGCAATACAACCGCCGCAACCTGTGGAGAAATCCCTAACTGTGAAAGAAGCGCTGAAAACAAGAAATTTTTGGTTCCTCTGGCTCACATGGGCCTTCCAGGGTGCGGCGGGGATCGCTATGGTAAACCTCTCGGTTATATTTGGCCTTTTCAGGGGATTTAGCATGGAATCGTCAGTAATAATTTTGACGGCCTTTAATACAATGAGCGGTTTGAGCCGGATATTAACCGGCTATATCTCGGATATTGCAGGAAGAAGCCTGACCATGAGTATTACTTTTTTAGCTGCCGGAGGAGCATATTTTGCCTTAGCTTACTCTAAAAGCCCGGCGGCTTGTGCTGTGTTTGCAGGTATCATTGGTTTTGCCTTTGGAACGTTATTTGCTGTTTCCGCTCCCCTGACATCGGACTGTTTTGGACTAAAACACTTTGGAGCAATCTTTGGTCTGATATTTACTGCTTATGGTTTCATTTCCGGGGCAATCGGTCCTTCTTTGAGCGGTTATATACTCGATCTAACAGGAGAAAATTATATTGTAGTATTTACCTATCTCGGAATTTTTTGCCTGATATCAA
>CAZQXY010000039.1:0-4610 GCA_964597455.1 uncultured Desulfovibrionaceae bacterium | reverse complement strand
CATGACTTGCCACGATCCAATCGGGCTCTCACGGTCTAACAGGTCTGAAAAAGACCCCTTTAAAAACCTGAGTTCCCTACCCTTTCACCGGCGGATCGTAATCAACACCATTCTTCTCAACTGTCACAGTCCTGATGCGCTGATCTTTTAGGGGCCTATCCGAAGGGTCCCTTTGCGTTGCCACAATTTTGTCGGCAGCATCCATCCCCTCAATTACGAATCCGAATGCAGCGTACTGGCCGTCCAGGTGGGGCGCATCGGCTACTGTAATGAAAAACTGTGAACCGGCAGAATCAGGCAACTGGGAACGCGCCATAGAGATCACGCCCCGGTTGTGAACTATACCATTTTTATGGCCGTTCGAAGCAAACTCTCCCTTGATGGAATAACCGGCCCCCCCGCGCCCTGTCCCCTGGGGACATCCGCCCTGGATCATGAAACCGGGGATAATCCGGTGGAAAATCAGACCGTCATAGAATCCCTCTTCCGCAAGAGCGATAAAGTTCCTGACTGTGTTTGGAGCATTTACCGGATCCAGTTCCGCTTTGATCCGATCACCGTTCTCCATTTCGATTGTTACCACAGGTTTTGACTTATCCATGCAATCATCTCCATTTTTTATATTGATAGGTAATTCCGGTTATTATTACTATTATACATCTGTAATATAGCTTAGCATAGCATAACCTGGATAACAACTTCAAATCCAATATGCTATAATTATAGAACACCAGTTCGCATTAGGCGGCTTTTTGATAGGGTTACCAGGATCGGGGGGCATGAAGCGTAATTATTACTCCATTTCAAATTGATCTATTCCAGTTGCTTACCGATAATACTGGCGGTGACCTTAATTATTTTTATAGCCGTTAAATCCAGGTTGTCTCTTTGCAGCCCAACAGTACCGAGAATGTAGCCGTCGGCGCGGATGGGGGAGATTGCCCGGCGGCTTTCCAGTATATCCTCTCCCTCCAGGGCTTTCGTTATATTATAGTCGATACAGTCAATTTTTTTCCCAATCTGGCCGGGGTCTGAAGAAGCCACCACATGATCCCTGTCTGTAATAAAAATGTTCCCTGGCAAAATTTCGTGTAAGACATGCACAAATTTCGAGGCAATATTTTTTATTTCCAGTACAGGCGAGTATTTTTTAAACACAACTTTCTCCCGATCTACAAAGATTTCCAATGGCTCGCCCGTACCAATACACAGGTTGCGTCTTAGTTCCTTGGGAACGGCTATCCTGCCGAGATTATCAATACGCCGAATCGCACCTATTCCTTTCATATCCATTTCCCCCCTGAAGATGAGAATATTTCATCCAACCATAATTTGGACGATTTGACAGAGGAAAAGGTTCTTCGTTTTTAGTCATTATTTTTTGCCGGGCTAACAACAAACACAAATTCAGAAAAGGGCGGTGCAAAAGGAGATGAGCCTTAAACTTAAACTCTACAACCAGTTTTTCTGCAGTTCCCTGATGCTTCCCGAACACAGGGAAGCGCTGGCAAAACAAAAGAAAGAGACCGGGGAGCAATGTGCAACGCCCTACATTGACGAACAGCAATTTGAACTGTGGGAACGTCTGGTCCAACAATCTTATCAGGATGGGAAAAAAATAGCGATTAAGGTGCTTTACAGAAACAGGGTCTGCACCATTAAGGGGGTTATTACGGGATTGGATACAAACAAAAAGCTGTTAAGGCTCTTAACCGGTAACGGGGAAAAAGAGGTGAAAATAAAGGCAATAAGATCCATCGAATAACTTAAAAATAGGGGGACAAGCGCAATATACGCCGCCCCCCGTTATTATTTTCTATTTAAAAATTTATATGCCGAACAAAAATCTGCCTGAAAATGCTTCATTCCTCCATCATTTCTGTAATATTTCAGCCAGATCTTCTTCCGGAGTTGAAATAGGCTTAATATTAAAGTTTTTCACGAGCACATTTAATACATTTGGCGTTACAAAAGCCGGCAAGCTCGGCCCAAGACGAATATTTTTGATACCGAGATGGAAAAGGGTCAATAAAATACTAACGGCTTTTTGCTCATACCAGGAGAGTACCAGGGAAAGGGGCAGATCATTCACCCCGCATTCAAAAGCTTTTGCCAGCGCCACGGCTACCTGGATAGCAGAATAGGCATCGTTACACTGTCCCATATCAAGCAGCCTGGGGAGATCACCGATATTACCCAGCTTTTTATCAAAGAAACGATATTTACCGCAACCCAGTGTCAGCACTACAGTATCCTCAGGCACTTTTTCCACAAACTCCGCATAATAGCTGCGCCTACCCTTTGCTCCATCACAACCGCCAACGAGGAAAAAATGCTTGATCTGGCCGCTCTTTACGGCTTCAATTATTTTTCCGGCTGCATCCATAACCGCATTGTGGCCGAATCCCGCCATTACGCTTCCTTTATCCTCATCAGCGTCAAAACCGGGCATCGCCAGAGCTTTTTCTATTACGGGGCCAAAATCTTCGCCTTCCACATGTTTGACGCCGGGCCATCCCACCGTGCCGGCGGTGAAAATACTGTCAGAGTAAGAATCCTGCGGCTCCTGGATACAGTTGGTAGTCATCAGGATTGATCCGGGAAATGCAGGAAATTCCTTTTTTTGATTGTGCCAGGCAGTACCAAAATGACCGTAAAAGTGCGCATATTTTTTCAACTCCGGATAACCGTGCGCCGGGAGCATCTCCCCGTGAGTATAGATATAAATACCTTTACCGTTGGTTTGTTTCAGTATTTCCTCAAAGTCTTTCAGATCATGACCGGAAACCAGTATACACTTACCTTTTTTATGCCCCAAAGGCACTTCAACAGGTACAGGATGGCCGTAAGCCCCAGTATTGGCCTTATCCAGCAGTTCCATAGCGATGAGATTGATCTCCCCGCATTTGAGCACAAGTTTGATCCAGTCATCCATGCTGAGATTCCTATCTGCCAGGGCCGACAAACCCTCATGCATAAAGGCATAAACGCGATCGTCTTCCTGACCCAAAATTGCAGCATGATAGGCATAGGCGGCCACACCCTTCAGCCCGTAGAGGGTAACCTGCTGAAGAGATTGAATATCTTCGCCTGCATCGTGATCCGATGCTACCCCCACCTCTTCGCCCTGGCGGATAAGGCCAGCGAGATCGGCCGCGGGTTTAAAGTCTGCTGCAGGGTCTGAAAAAAGAACGTTAGAACCTGATGCCTCTAATTTGCTTTTTATTCGCTCAGTGAACGCAGAGCAACATTTGATATATTTTTCGAACCGTTGCGGATCAAAATTTACATTGGTAAGGGTAGTAAACAACCCCTTGCCGGTGAAACGATTAACCTCGTCATTAATAAACCCATTTTTCCGGGCCTCATGGGCGTACAGCGACAGCCCTTTGAGCGCATGCACCAGAAGGTCCTGCAGCGCCGCCACCTCGGGATTTTTCCCACACACCCCTTTAACCATACATCCCTGTCCTTTTGCCGTTTGTTCACACTGGTTGCAAAACATAGCTTACTGCCTCCTAGTACAATATAGTTGTAATCAATCAGCAGCAAAAGAGCTGCTAAAAACACCAAATTAGATAGTTAACATAATATTGCTGATTCGCTACTCTTTATTATTTTTATCTTAGCTTAGTCCTCATGGATTGACAGGTATCTGCTCAAGTTTCACCTGCCGACCGCGTAGAGCAGAAATAGCGTGTACGGGGCAACAGATCTTGCGATCACTCATTCGACAAATATCCGCATACCGACACCTCCTTTTCGCAATAAAGATAACTAAGACCTCTTTTGTCCTTTTTAAAAGGCTCTTTTTGGGGGTAACTTTTTCTCCATCTCAATCATGTCAGCAAACGTCTCCTTTTTAAGCTCTTCTACCAGGGATACTTGCGCTCTTTTTAAAATGCGGTGTGCCTGGCAGGTAGGAATATTCGGGCATGAACCATCGTCTGCCAGGCAAATATTTAAAGCAATCGGGCCTTCTACCGCCACAATTACATCAAAAATAGTAATTTTATCGCTGGGCACAGTCAAACGAACCCCGCCCTGGCTGCCGCGCTGCGTAGTCACCAGTCCGGCATGTGCAAGGAGCTGAATTGTCTTTTTCAGAAAATCCTCAGGGATATCATGCTTCACGGAAATGACCCTTGTATTTACAAGCCGGCCAAGGGACACCCTTGACAGCTCAAGCACAGTACGAATTGCATAATCGCTCTGACGGGTAATTTGCACTTTGCTTGCTCCAATCAATTATTTTTTGTGGACTATTTTTATCTTATTTATCTCCTAAAATAATATTCTACACTTTATGTAATTATTCCTTCCTGCCTGCAGATAATTCTTTATAAAATTTCACTAGACTGATATAATATGTTCTGAAGTTTAAAAATATCTTGTAAAGGAGTACAGTTTATGCAGCAAACAGTTTTATTCATTTTATTTGTGATATTTATCCTGGGGGTAGGCATTCTACTATCACGTCTGCTCATGCTAAGGGCTATTAAAGAGATAATAAGAATATTTTTAAATAGCGGTGCCCTGGATGCCCAAAACGCTAAAACCAGAGCAGAACTTGGCATTGTCCCTCAAACCTTTCTTGAGCGGATGTACAG